>JARIEH010000067.1 GCA_029256865.1 Psychrobacter sp. | reverse complement strand
TGGCCGAGCTCAGCTCATCCAAGCTCTCTGTAATCGAAGTTACTTGGAGGGCAGATGTGTCAGACGTATCGCCACGTGCATAAGCATCGGCTTTTTCTTTGATGTTATTGATTTGATTCTGAATGATATGATTCAGGGTGTCGGTAATGGTGCGATTAGGCCCAAACAAGAAGCGTTCCATTGGCCCGCCCTGCGGCGACTCGAGCTGATTAATAGCGTATTGTTCACGAATCTTTTGTGCCTGTTCGTTACCACGCTGACAGGCAAAACTGACCAAGTCAGCAAAACGTCTGTCCATTACTGGCAGATAATTTTGAAACTGTTGCTCTAGATAGATGAGGGTATGCTTTTGGCTTATGTTGAGCGGTAGGATTTCCTTTAGATCGGTGACGGCTGCGGTTGCCGCTTGCCAAAATAAGCTGTTGGTATGTGCCGCGATCAAGGCGCAGGCGGCACTCATAGCGTCAAGCTTTTGCTGTGCCTCTGTACTTAATAGACTGTTGTTTTTGGTGAGCGCCACACCCAGACCACTACGATAAGCACTCGTCAATAGCTCGATATCAAGGTTAAGCTCAATTAGCGGCTGATAGTTCTGTTCAGGATTGACAATAACGACGCTACTGCTACCAAAATTAGAGAAATAGCTGACATCGATGCTTTCTTGTTTAGTATGAACATGCAGCTTATTAATAATAGGTAATAACAACGTTGGTGCTACCGTCTCTTTTAATAAAACAAACTCAACATAGCGATCAAGCGTCATAATGGCTTCAGATAGATCCATAATCAGCGTTGTATCAGTATTATTGCCATGGTCATACAGCTTTTGTAAACCAAGGACGATCGCTGCGCTTAGTATCTGTCCACTCTTTAACGCGATCAGCTCAAAAATACGGGACAACTGTGTCAACACGTCAATGGAGTCGAGTAGTAGAGGTGCTTGTGCCGTATCATCATTGAACTCACTTAAATGAATTTCACTGTCTTTAAGGATGACAGTGATTTCATCATAGAGTAAATGCAATGAGGGTAAGTTAAAGTTAGTGATACTAAGGGCAGGCGTGTGTGAAGGTGTTTTTTCAACTTGGCTCATAGTTATTTTCCACAAAATGCTGATAAATTCATATGCTGATGATAGATGAAAAAGACTAATAATACAGTGTTAATTTAAGGTGTCAGTCATAATTCATGACATCCGCTAAGGCGAATAATTACTAAGCCAAACCCAAGCCAATAATAATCACAACGCCTCAAAGTGTTATGTTGGTTAGCCATGCACTCCTTACCACTGCGACATATTGGCTTTTATGTCAGGATAATCTTCTGCTAAGCCTGCAAACCAACTTTGATTAGCGCTGCTGTCGGCTTTGGATTGTAAAAGCATGCTGGCAAGACTGGCAAAGTTGGCATGAGCGGTATGACCGCCATCTGCTTCGGCATCATCTTCAATGGCCAATGCAACCTGACCACCAGTCATCGCTAAATAAACTTCGGCTAAGATCTCCGAGTCGAGTAAGGCGCCGTGAAAGGTTCGATCTTGTTTACCGACATCAAGGCGGCGTACCAGTGCATCAAGGGTGTTTTTCTGTCCAGGATATTGCTGCTTGGCCATCGCTAGCGAGTCAGTGACTTTTACCCGCTGCGCAAAATCGGTCATACCAACCTTGTCAAACTCCATAGATAAGAATGTCATATCAAATGAAGCGTTATGAGCGATGATTTCCGCCCCATCCATGAATTCATAGAGCGGTTTGGCTACTTGGTCAAAGGTTGGTTTGTCCGTTAAAAAAGCTTCAGAGATACCATGAATTCGGATAACTTCTTCATCCATACCGCGCTCTGGATTGATATAAACATGTAATTTCTCACCAGTGAACTTACGACCGATCATCTCGACGATACCCACTTCGATCACCCGATCACCTTTTAGAGCATCAAGACCTGTGGTCTCCGTATCCATAATCAATTGGCGATTGGCTTCATGACGATGAATGGGCTCGGGTAGGAGTGGGCGAAAATGTGGATTGGCACGGCTGGTATCGCCATCAAACGTTGGTAAATCTGTTGCGTCATCTGGCAAATTGCTATCTGCTGTCATTGCGTCTGCGGTCATAGGTTCGGTACTCATGGACGGTGTATCGCTGCTCAGTTGGCTGCTTACTGGTATAGGGTTTGATAAGTTATCATTATTAAAGGCGAGGTCATTGAGCCTTATGTCATCAAGCATCATATTAACGGGCGCTTCATTTAAAAGTGTCTTATCTGAAACGATGTCATCTAACAAGGCTTCCTCTTCATCATCCATCATAGTAAAGCCCAACGGATCAAATTTAAGCCAGTCGTTAGCGGCTATTTGATCTTTTTTTTTAGTATTATTTTCATCATTATTGCTACTGCGTGCAGCGGATGGCTCGCTACTTGAAGTGACCCCAAGATTGGCCAACTCGTCGGCCTTCTCATTGCCTGCGTGACCTGCATGACCCTTTACCCAGTGCCAATCAACATCGCGATCCTGACGACTTTCATCCAACTGCTGCCATAAATCTTGGTTGGCAACGGGCTTTTTGCTGGCGGTTTTCCAACCACGTTTCTTCCAATTGGCAATCCATTCAGTAATGCCGTTTTTCACGTAGCTAGAGTCCGTCCAGATTTCAAGCTTTGAGTCGCGTGGGCTATGCTCTAAGGCTTTTATTGCTCCCATCAACTCCATACGATTATTCGTGGTTTCTTTATCACCACCATACAAATCCTGCGTACTGCCATCACTAAATATCAGGTGCGCGCCCCAACCACCAGCGCCTGGATTGCCCTTACAAGCACCATCAGTATAGGCGACAGTGGTATTTTCTTTCACTGCCAGTGGGTCGACTGCATTTTTTTGACGAGTATCGGCGGTGCTGACAGATACGTTTATAGACGCACTAGAAGTAGGCAGTGATGAAACATGATTGTCTGACATAAAACTCAATGACCTATTAAATACTAACCCATAACCCCACTCAATTTATATAAAAGTGTGGTTCAACGGATGCTAGAATAACTTAAATGAATGCGCTTGATTATAGCAAATACATAGCCAACATGTGCTATTGCTAATCACGAAACTGTAAAACGAAATATCAAAACAGCAGGATATCAATTTTCTGTTAAAATGAGTCTGACAAGCATATGCTTGTCCGCTTAAATCAGATCTTTTTAGGCCTCAAACCCCTTTAATGTAGGATGATCCTAACATGGCTAAACGCTTAGACGGTCGCTTAGAAGCTATAAATAGTAAACGACGCAATAAACTTGCCATTCTCGCTATCAGTGGTATAACCTGCAGTGCACTCTTATTGGCTGGATGTAATGATAATAGTCGTTCCGTAACCGAGAATGCAGAGGCGCAGACTGAAACTGATTTATCTGTCTTTGCAGGGTGTTATACCGTCAGTCATGATGAGCCTGCGCAGATTAAAATCAGCGAGCAATCAGGTGAGTGGGTGATGCAGATGAAAGAACCTGCAAGTGCTAACCGTGTCTGGGATGTCGCTGAGCCATTAGAGATCGTTGATAACAGCGAGATACCTAAGTTTTTCTCTATCGATCCTGATAATGTCGATGCGGTCATTGCACGTCCTGACAGAGTGTTGGTAATGGCACATGTCAAACCTGTGTATGCAAATATTGACCCCCTGCTTGATAGTGAGTATTTATCCTATATTTATAGGGGAGCCAATACCATTTATCGGGTAGATTGTGATGAGGTTAACACTGATATCCTCGCCAATCCACATGCCAATATCGTGATTGATAATGTCAATGAAGGCAGTTAGTAGCCATATAAAAGTTAGTAGAAAGACTTTTAGACTGTCACTATCTGTTTAGAAGGTATCTCCAACCATTCTGTAATAGAGTCAGAGAATATGAATTTTTTTAGTTATGTGGTGTTAGGCGGATTATCTTATGCAGCCGGTTGGGCGATACGTCATTATGTATTGAATAAAAAGCCTACCCCTGAACAGCCTTATGGCTTAAAACATCCAACGATTTTGGGATATCTAGGAGGGTTTTTCATTATCATGTTGGTTGTATCGTGGCTGATTGGTCGTTACTTGCTCGGTCATGCGAGCCTTGATCTGCCGTTTATTATTATCAATAGCTTGGTTGCGACATTTGTCTATTCATTTGGTTTAAACCCAGAAAAATCACGTTATGATCTGCCGAACTAAAGAAGCAAAGTGAATAAGAGAGAAGGGTGGATTTTATTTTCTTTGAAAATGCGAATAGATAAGCAACGACTGGATAATAATATCCTAAGTCGTTGCTTCTTCGGCGTATTGATTAAGGACTGTCGGAGAGGGTTTTATTATTAGAGTCCTCTGTATTCATTGCAGTCTTCGTTTGAGGCTTGATAGAAGTTTGGCGCTCTTTCCATGACTGATACTTTTGCAGATCTTTTTCCACCAGTTTTAAGCAGAAGGTAATCACTAAGGCATCATCAATATAGCCAATGATCGGAATGAAGTCTGGAATGATATCGATGGGATTAAGGATATATAACAAGCCAACGACGACTGCGGATATGGTTTTGTAGGGAATGTCTTTATAGTTGCCTTGGTAATAGTCTTTTACTAAGCTCATAAATAACATCAAGTCTTTCGTAAAGCGCTCAAGATAACGGTTATCTTGCAGTTTTTCTTTGATTTTTTCTTCCTCATTAATAATGTATTCCAGATCGGCATCAGCAACTCTGTCCGTATTCTCAACTTTGTTATCTTCTTTATGATTAGCAGCCATTGTTACTCTCCTTTAATACAGTCCTAATTAAACAATACTATAGCAAGCATATAGGCATAGACCAAATGCGATTGGGGTTCTATTTAACATCTTTTTTGAGGCAATGATTCAATATGCGTGTAACGACAAATATTTTACAGCAAACATCAACAGATACTATTAAAAAAAACGAGCTTAATCGCCGCCAGTTTTTTCAGCAATTAGGAGTCACTGCAGGAGCAGGGCTGCTTGCAACCCAGAGCCTTGCACAAAGTTTGACCGTTATTACAAAAGACAGAGAGGGCGCTGCACTCCTGACCAAAGATGAGATGCCTAACTCAGCGGTTGCAGATAATCCGTTAATAGCGTCTACCTCGACGTGCATAGTACCTACTATTGAGACGCGTTTATTTGCTAGCTCCAATGTTGGCGGTAGTAACGAGCGTAACCAGTTGGCATTAGAGCGACTGGATTGCGCAGGTTTTAAAGTGCACAATCCTGCGATCACCGAACGACAGTATTTACGTTTTGCAGGAACGGACACGCAGCGGGCGAGCGATCTGCAAAATATCGCAACGGGTGCTGTCGCTGCTCCCAAACTGCTCATGGGCGTGCGTGGTGGCTATGGGGCAATACGTCTGCTGCCGATGATTGACTGGCAGACACTGGGACGCATTATGAAAGAGCGCGGCACGATATTGACAGGCTTTAGTGACGTGACTGCGATTCAGTGTGCTCTATTGGCGAAAGGGCAGATGAGCTCGCTCGCTGGCCCCATGCTGTATAGCGAGTTTGGTAAAATAAACCCTGATGAGGTGAGCTGTAGGCAATTCTCAGAAGCACTCATTAATCCTGATTTGAGCATTAATGTCCAAAATGCCCATTTAACCAGTAAGCAATTACCTGCAATTCTAGCGACTAATAACACTCAAACCCTTACAGGAACGATTTGGGGTGGCAATCTGAGCGTGGTATCAGCGCTGGCAGGTAGCAAGTATTTACCGCGTATTGATGGTGGCATTGTGTTTCTAGAGGATGTGGGTGAGCAGGCCTACCGTATTGAGCGCATGCTTTATGATTTGTATCTGGCAGGGGTGTTTCAGCGTCAGCAAGCCATTGTATTTGGCTCATTATCTGGGACAGGTGAAGACAGCTATGACAAGCGTTACGATGTGGCGATGGTCATTCGTCAGTTGCATAAATTGACGGGATTACCCATCTATAATGGCATGAGCTTTGGGCATATCAGTAAAAAACATAGCTTTCCGCTAGGGGCAGTTTGCGAGATTAGAGCAAATACAACGGGCGGCTATCAATTGAGTTTTTCAGATTATCCGACGATTGATAAAAAGGCTATGAATGTTGAGGGATTGTGGCAGACGAGGTAATAACAGCAAGCGCTCAAAACGTATATAAAAAATACCGCTAACGGATTTTGTTAGCGGTATTTTCAAACCTGTATTACGAATGTCAGGGGTTTCCAGAAGGGTTGGTTAGCAGTGTTTAAATTTAATGGACTATATTTAAATTGTTAATCAGCTCTCAAGTCAATTAAGCAATCATTGCAAGTGACGGTGTTCTAAGTTTGCTAAAAATGCTGCAAAACCTTCTGCCGCCCGAGCTTGCAAACGGCTGCTCGTGGTTACTCGTACACGATTGCTCCAAGTAATGAGGTAGCCTTGGTTTTGAAACTTCTTCACCAAATCGACATCTTCATGACAAGCTAAAGGCTCAAAGCCACCAACGACGAGATACGCTTGCGCGCTAAAACTCAAATTTGCGCCATGAATATGACGGTGCCCCATCATATCTTGGTAATGAGTGAGATAGGCTTCTCGTGTCTGTGAGGTTAAATGCGCCCAACTATCAACGCTTACTACCCCGCAAATCATATCAGTCGGCTGCTGTTTGCTATGCCAAACTTGCTGCGCTAGCCAGTCTGCAGACACTAGGGTATCAGCATCGGTGCAGGCAAGCCAAGTCGCACCCGCTGCGATAGCATGACGAATACCCAAATCTCGCACTTTTCCTACACAGCGGTAGTCACAAGTCAAATACTCAACCTTGGCACTTTTGACCAAACTAAGGGTCTCATCAGTACAGCTATCAAGCACTATCAAGGGATAGGCGGTAATAGTTGAGGGCAACTGTGAAATAGCCATCTGAACCGATGTGAGACACTTCATAATAGTCGCCGCCTCATTATGAGCAGGAATCACAATAGCGATTTTTATATCGTTGATGGTTTTGCTAGCGGTCATACTCTGATAGGTCTCATTATATTAGTTGTTCTTGCATGGCGATGGTTTGCGCAGAGCGCTGCCAAACGTCTAGTAAAAAATCACTGTCCACTATCTGGCTTTGATGGGTCAAAGTTATATTATGACTCTCATTGAATGCTTGCTGCAAGCGCTGATGTACCGTCTCGCCAGTCATCAAAAAGCCATCAATATCATAGCGCCAATGACAGCAGAGCAAGGTGCCCTCTAGAGTAAGACTTTGTTTAATCCAAGTAATAACCTTATCAATATCGACTAAGGGTAAATAATACAAAATCTCACTGATGACTATCAAATCATAAGCTTGCTTATTAGGCGTTGAGTCATTTGATAAAGGATTGTTTTTTGGATTTCTCTCATTCAAAGTTGATAAAGTATGAGGAATCACTCCTTGTATGACCTTGACATGAGAGTAATCTATCAAGCGTTGTTTGGCCAATTGTACCGCCTTAAGATTACCATCAATGCTTAATAGAGTCTGACAGCGACCGGCCAGTAATTCACTAAACACCCCATTGCCACAGCCTAGTTCAATAGCATTCATATAAGTAGCTTGTGGCAATGCTGCTAGGCACATATCGCGCTTGCGTTTTTCATACCAGCGCGTTTGATACTGCCAAGGGTCGCTGTTATCGCGATACAAGGCATCAAAATAAGTCTCTGAATAAACGTTCAACGAATGGTGAGTAACGGTTAATTCTGCAGCACTTAAGCCCTCAGTATCGAGTGGCGACGTAGATTTAGGCGTATGGCTCATATAAATAAACTTCCCAGGGTTGGCTAATTCTAGCGATGGCTTGCGAAGATAAAATCGGTGGGCGACCCGTGCTTTCATCAGTAGTAATTTGACTTTTAAAACAGGCAATCGCTTCGATTTTACGTTGTAGTTGCTCAGCGCTCAAATTCACTCTAAGCGCGCGGCTCCAAGGAATACGTCTATCGGCAGGTTTGGCCCAGTGCCACGCCCAAATCAATACCTGATAACAGGCTAACTGTTGTTGCTTGGCAAATGCGGTGACTACTTGCCCAGTGGCTTCGTGATCAGGATGACCATCATGTATAAAAGGTGTCACCAATATATCATTAGGCTGAATAATAGCGGCCAGTTTTTGATGGAACTGTGTCTGCTGAGTGAACACTTCACCATCAGTCAAATTGAAGCTAATAGTCGTGATCTGATGAGCTACGCCCAGTATCTTTAATGCTTCTAGGCTTTCTTGCGGACGGAGGATGTTGAGCTCTTTTTGGGAGTAGATCTGCGAATTTGGATGGCTTTGCGTGCCGTTGGTCACGTGGATAAGAACAATAGGATTGCCGTTCGCCACCAATTGTTGCAAAAGACCTCCGCAGCCTAAAACTTCATCATCAGGATGAGGGGCAAAGATACAGATGCGCTGATGGGCTGCAAAGCTTTTTGCAATATCCAATCGCAATATATTTTGTAGTCCTCTCCAATTCTGCCACTCATCCTGACTCGTACCTTCGCCTTCAATGATACGGTCGCCAACAATGGGATGGGTGTTTTTTCTGCCACTATCTTCTGAAGTTTCATTTTTACTGAACGTTATAGTTGCCATTGTTTTTCCTGTCTAATCAACGAGTTTTGAGCCAATTGTTGGGCAGAATCGTGGATCAGTTCGCCAATTTTTTGTAAGTCAAAAGCACCATGACTTTGGCGGATAAACACCGGCAGATCTGCTGCTAAACTGGCAAAATGGGCATTGCTACAAAATGGCGTCGCTCCCACTGCTTGTCCGACAGTGTCAAGAGCTTGTCGCGCTAGTTGTTCGACGTTCGCTCTTAACTGACGAATCGCCAACTCATGACTAAATTGTGGCTGAGTATCTATCAAATCAGCCACATGATAAAAATACTGCTGCGTAACTGCTAATGCCGTACCAATCTGCCCCAAATACATGGCTTTATAATCGTTTGATTTTTGCTGATAAGCGCTGATCAAATAGTTTGCTAGGGAGGTCGTTGCTCCATACCAGCAGGCCGCAACTCCTGCCGCCCCGTGCCAAAAACCCACCCGATCTAGATAGGTATTTGCTGCGCCAACTTCATGAGCTACTACCTGATCGAACTGTATCGTAGCGGTATCAGTTGCTTGCATGCCTACCGCTTGCCAAGCGCTAGTGTCGATCGTAATGCCTTCTTGTTGCATATCGATAATAAGTAAACAAGACTGACCTTGGTCGTCGCGATAAGTAAGTAATCCGTTATCGACAATATGTGCACCAGAGCACCACGCTTTTGTACCATTAACTTTACCTTGCTCATAGCGTATGGGGTCGGGATGACCCTCTGCCGCCCAAACGGCCCATA
>JARIEH010000259.1 GCA_029256865.1 Psychrobacter sp. | reverse complement strand
CAAAATAATAACCAACGCCTGCAAGTAGCGCCTGCGCCAATGCGGTGAGACCAATACCATAAACGACGGCGCGCGTAGTCAAACCGACTGAATCTATATAACCATCAATACGATTGCCGATGATATTACGCAGCGCCTGACGAATCTGACGTATCAAACTAATACCATCACGATAAAAGAAAAACAATGTCATTAACGCCATACCAAGCTTAGCTAACGTGCTAAATGCCACATCAAGTGCTACCTTCCCATAGTACAAATGCGACTGTATCCATAGGCGAAATGTTTCAAGCGCCCCTTCAGGGTTTCTATTGATTTGCCACAATATATCTTTGATCTGCTGACCAATAATAGGAAGATCTTTGAGAGAGTCTGGCACATCAAGATAGCCAACTTTGACACGGTAAATCAAATTACTAATAAGGCTAAGTGCCTCTTGCTGCAAAATAAACAATCCTATAAGCAGCGGGACTCCCATTATCAAAGAGATACTCACCGTCATGATGGCAGCGCTAAAGTCTGGGCTAAAGCGCACTCTTTGGTGAAAAAAGTTATAAACTGGAAAAGTCACATAGGCCAAGATCGCAGCCCACAATGCCGGTACAATAAAAAACTGTACGACTTGAAAACACAGAATGAGCAATATTGCGAGCAAAGTAATGGCAAGTAAGCGTTGAATGACTAACTCTTTTGTCCAGTTTTCAATCATAGCGTGTAAACCAAAAGTGAACAGCAAAAAGTGGGCGCACTTTTGCTGCAAAATATATAAGTAAGCTGCTATTTATGAAACATATTCATAAACGTTAGCCATAGGTGAGATTGGAGCGTGTTTGATATTTAATGTTTAACGTCAAAGACTTTCTATTATGTCATCAACTTTACCAGTTATATCTTATAGTTAATCACCGTCAATGAGTATGATTCGCTGATAAACCCCTGCATTTATCAGATTAAACACCCAAACCTCCTACTGCGTTTGAGTGCTTAGTAAAAAACTTATACTTAGCCGCCTATTATGCAATAAGAAGACATCATTGGATAACGCTATGTTGTAATTATTACTTACAATTTTATTTAAACAGCTTAGCACCATTATTGTAAGCATTCAAAAAATACTGACATCAAGTGAGCGGCGCTTTATACAGTCCCCTACTCCTTCAAAGCCGCTTTCCACAGAGGTAAATCATTGCTGCTTGCTCTTAGCCTTCATAATTGATGTTATACTAAAGCGACTATTTTAGTTTTTTAAAAGCAGCTATATAAGTTTTAGCGCACCATTCTGCGCAAATCTCAGCATCATAAATAACAAGCATGCCATAAGTATTGATGACTTAGTGCCAACTTATGAGCGTTTTTAGAATAAAGCCTGATCATTTAAGGCGCTGTGCTTAGACAGAGCATATCTGCTCGCACAGTTTTTCAACACCCTTATTCGGATTGATAACAATCCTCCAAATTTCAATTGATATATTTATAGGAACAATAACAATGTCAAAAGACACTGATACCGCTACCCTTTCAGCAGAGAAGGCTGCCGATGCGACTTCTATAGCGCTCGGTACTGTCACCTTTGCTCTCGCTCAGTCGCATTTTTTGGTGGGTGATATTACTGCCAACGCTGATAAGATGCGTAAGCTTGCCATTGAAGCCCGCGAACAAGGCGCTGATGTGATTATCTTTCCAGAGTTGGCTTTATTAGGCTATCCACCGCAAGACTTATTATTACGTCCAAGCCTTTCAGGTCGTGTCAAAAGTGCCTTATCTGCTCTCAGTGATATCGAAGATATTGTGATGATTGTCGGTTACCCACATGTCGATCATCATGGCACCTTTAACTCAGCTGCTATCTTGCATAATGGTCACCAAAAAGGTTTTTATCATAAACAGTTTTTGCCAAATTATGGCGTGTTTGATGAGCGTCGTTATTTTGACAAAGGCCGCAATCAAGTGTTATTTGACTATAAAGGCATCACTATCGGGCTCCTCATTTGTGAAGACTTATGGGAAAAGACGCCCATTGCTGATCTCAAACAGCAAGGCGCAGATCTGATTGTTTGCCTAAATGCGTCACCGTTTGAAGTCGATAAGCAAGACACACGTAAAGCCATGCTAACCAAGCGTAGCCGCGAGCATAACCTGCCTATCGTGTACGTCAATGCGGTTGGTGGTCAAGACGACCTAGTATTCGATGGCGGCTCTATGGTCGCGCAAGCCGATGGCACGATCGCTCATGAAGCCTCGCGCTTTTTAGATCAGTTGATGCTGGCGACGTTGGATGTCAGCGCACTCAAATTTAACAGCCAAGTCAAAGCCCCATTATCACTCAGCCGTGAGTCAGAAATGTATCAAGCGTTAGTCGTTGGGCTGCGCGACTATGTCAATCATTCAGGATTTACAGGGGTGCTTATAGGTCTCTCGGGCGGAATTGATTCAGCGCTTACCTTATGTATAGCGGTAGACGCATTGGGCGCTGATAAAGTTTATGCTGTGATGATGCCTTATGAATATACCTCGAAAATCAGCTTAGAAGATGCCCAAGCACAAGCACGTCGCTTAAACGTCTCTTATACCGTCTGCCCTATCTTTGATGCGGTAGAAGGCATTCGCCATACGCTTGCGCCATTGTTTAATAAGTCACCTGCCGACACGACTGAAGAAAACATCCAAGCACGTGCACGCGGTGTTATCTTGATGGCATTGTCTAATAAATTTGGACATTTAGTACTCACCACTGGTAATAAGTCCGAGCTGGCCGTCGGGTACTCCACTTTATACGGTGACATGGCTGGTGGTTTTGACGTGCTTAAAGACGTCTATAAGTCACAAGTTTATAACTTAGCCAGCTACCGCAATCGTCTTGAAGATACGCCTGTCATTCCTGAGCGAGTCATCACTCGCCCGCCTTCTGCGGAGCTACGCCCTGATCAAAAAGATCAAGACAGCCTACCTGATTATGATGTGCTAGACGGTATTTTGACCTTATATATCGATGAAGATATGGGTTACCAAGATATTATCAATAAAGGTTTCGATGCTGATATGGTCGGCAGAATCATCCAGATGGTTGATGGTAGCGAATACAAACGCTTGCAAGCGCCTATTGGTACTAAGGTTAGCCACAAAGCTTTTGGCCGTGAGCGTCGTTATCCTCTGGTGAACAAATGGTCTCTTAAAGGCTAAGCACCACGCTCAACGCCTGTCACAACAAACAATTAAAAGTGGCGGGCTGAGTGCAATAGAATTATAATTCTCCTATTTTATCATCAGCTGGGTGTCTGCCCAGCTTTTTTATTCTCTGCCTTTCTAATTATCAAGCAGATTCCAACTGCTCGATGATTGATCTTATCTGTTTTTATCCGAGTATTTCATGAGTCTGCTAA
>JARIEH010000161.1 GCA_029256865.1 Psychrobacter sp. | reverse complement strand
GCTGTCATAGGGTCAGGTAATAGGTAAAAATACATCCATAATCAAAGCAGGGTCAAAGCAGTTGTAAGTCGCTACGCTATTAACCGGCCTAGATGTCCTATTGGTACAATCTGTGCTCGGTCGCCTTGAGTCATTTTTAGACTTCTCTGACTATAGATATATTCAAAACTTGCCATTATAAAGTAAAATAGCAGCACTGACACGACTATCAGAGCATTACGAACTGCTTAGCAGCAACACTTCATTATTATCAGGGAATACTTATGTCTGATCTCAGCTTCACATCGCCTACATTATCGATAACTAGGCTGAGCGATCAGTTCATAGTGCAGCGAGCCAGCATAGAGGACTTACCAGCTATAGTAGAGATTTATAATCAAAGCATACCTGGTAAGCAGGCGACCGCTAACTTGGCATTGGTGACTATCGATGAACGTGCGGATTGGTTTGCTGAGCATCTGAACAGCCCAACACGCCCCATCTATGTGGTCAAAATACTTGTAAATAGTGAGGAACAGGCGGATAGGTCATTAACAGTGGTGGCATGGGGCAGTTTTAGTGATCTGTATGCGCGACCGGCTTACCATATCAGCACTGAGATCAGTATTTATCTGCATCAAGAGTATCATGGACAAGGCTTGGGCAGCTTAATGACACGCTGGATGCTGACTCAAGCACCAAGTTTAGGCATTCATAATGTCGTCGCGCTTATTTTTGCCCATAATCATCCAAGCTTAGGGCTATTTCGTAAACTTGGCTTTGAGCAGTGGGGATATATGCCAAAAGTCTGCGATATGCAGGACTTTATTGCTGATGTCGTGATGCTTGGCGTGGCAGTGATGTCTAATAATGACAATGAGGGCAACCATAACATCGAGATGTTTTAACCTAAAATCTTCCACTGACCATCTATCTTTTGTAATTCATAAGTCAAGGGTGCAGGTTCACTTTGGCCTTTTAGCCTCAACTCACCTGTAATGGTGGCACGCGTTTTATCATTATTATAGGTAGTATCCGTAATGGTCACGCCGTCAACAGTTTGCTGAAAAGCAGATTGAGTGTTGGCAAGCTCTTGTTCAAAGTCTGCCATTTCTACTTTGTAGTAGGTCGCTGCTTGCTTTACATCGCCATAATATAAGGTATCTAAAGCCCGCTTAACAGTCTCTTCAGGTGTGCCAGCTTGGGTTGGGTTAGTAACGAGACTTTTTTGTTTGTCAGCTGTGGATATTGGGTTGATATTGTCCCTATCAATAGTGCTTTTATTGACAGTGCTATCTTCTATTTGCTCACTTTCAACAGAATTGTCGTTGTCTGCTCTTTCTACTTGATTAGCTGCATCTTGAACAGCTGTATCGTCTTCTGAGGTTTCCACCACGGCTACTGTGTTTTCAGTTTCGACAGCTGCTTCTGTTTCTATATTATCGTTATTGCTACAAGCGCTCAGCAGCAGTCCACTGCTCAATACACCAGCAGCAAATATAATGGATAGGCGTTGGGACTTTATCTGTTTATTTATCATATCAAACCTTAAAACTCATTTATTAATTGATGACTCATTTTATAAACAATTATGACAATTAT
>JARIEH010000263.1 GCA_029256865.1 Psychrobacter sp. | reverse complement strand
TGGGCATTCGGCCACCAGTAATCAAAAAGAACATCAGGGTACAGATGCCAGACATCAAAATGGCCAAATTGGGATCAAAACCCATCAATAAGGGTGCCAGTACCGTCGCACCAAACATCGCAAAAGTATGTTGAATACCAAGTAAAATACTCTTAGATGGTGGTAAGTATTCATTGATACCGACAGGATTGCGATCAAGATCTCCTTGAAATGGACGCCAAGTTGGAAACCAACGTCCATTCTCAAAATCTGGATTGTCTATGATTGGCATGGTCGCTGGATCTACAACCGCCGCCGTTTGCGCCGTCGCAGAGAGTGGCTGTTGAGAGCTATTTTCTGATTGAGAGGAGTGCTCTGAGGGAGATACCATGCGCGCGTTTCCTATGTACCAATATAATATGAGCAAGAATAGAAGCTAAAAAGTAGAGTTGTTGTCGACGACGTTGCGCACCCTCAAACTCAGTACAAGTGAGACATGAGCGTAGTATGCAAGATTGGTGATGCAACGATTTTATAGTGGCCAGACGATAGGGTAGTCATGAGCTTTAGCAAGCAGTATCCATGAGACCTTTTACTCATCTTGATTAAGTCTATTTGTCTTTACAAATTTTCAAGACTCTACTAGCTGTCTCTGCTCGTTTATACTCTACTAAACTCAGCACATGCATTGCTGACACTATGCCATATTCTAAAGTAAAAGAGTGCTTACAGGATGTTACATAGGCGTCGATGCCGAGCATCATAACGGAATTTAATGATAAACAAAAGCTATTATTCTTCCCTCATCCATACTACTACGTTTACATACTCTTATAGACAATTTGCCCAATCCCTCTTTTAAAGATGATATTGATTATCAATATAAATCATATCTGTTATGCTTGGATTAATAACTGAAATGTCATTGCAGCAGCGAAATACCCAAAGTAGCAACGTTATTCACAATGAAAGACCATGCTCATTCCATTTCACTTTTTTGGTAACTTACTATGATTAGCGTATTTGACTTATTCAAAATCGGGATTGGCCCTTCAAGCTCTCATACCGTAGGCCCTATGGTAGCGGCCAATTTGTTTTTAACCTCTTTATCAAAGCAAACAGAGCTGACAGAGGTTAAAGCCGTAGAAATCGAGCTATATGGGTCACTGGCTGCGACAGGTAAAGGGCATGCGACCGATACCGCCATACTTTTAGGCTTACTGGGTCATACTCCCAGCACCATTGATACCCGTTTGACGGGTGACTACCTAATACCCATATTTTCTGATAAAACGCTCAATCTTTTTGGTCAGCAGAGCATAGCTTTCGATAGCGAACGCGATATTCATTGGTATGGCGACACTGTACTTCCCTATCATCCTAATGCCTTAACCATTCGAGCGATATTGGCAGATGATACCAGCTATCAGCAAACCTATTACTCAATCGGGGGCGGCTTTGTCATTAATGAAGAAGATGCCAATAACCCAGATGAAGATCAAGCCAGACCCAATATCGATATCGCTCCCTACCCTTTTAGTACAGGTGCAGAGTTACTCGAACAGTGCCGTCAGCATCAATTGAGTATCAGCGAAGTAGTGCTTGCAAACGAATGCCATTATCGCGATCAAGAAGAGATCTTTGCCTATTTAGATAGGATTTGGGATGTGATGCAAGATTGTGTCAAACAAGGCTGTAAAAACGCTGGCATCTTGCCTGGTGGGCTTGATGTCAAGCGCCGTGCTCAGGACTTACATCTACAGCTGATCGCTGAAAAAGATCAGCCTATCTCAAAGACTGATAAGTTAGCAGCGATGGATTGGGTAGATCTATATGCCCTTGCCGTCAATGAAGAAAATGCCAATGGCGGCAAAGTGGTCACAGCACCGACTAATGGCGCAGCTGGCATCATTCCCGCCGTACTGCATTATTATCGTGATTTTCTACCAAGCTATCACCAAGAAGGTGTACGCAAATTCTTATTAAATGCGACTGCTATTGGCGGCTTGATTAAACAAAACGCTTCTATCTCTGGGGCTGAAGTGGGCTGCCAAGGAGAAGTGGGTTCTGCTTGTTCAATGGCGGCATCGGGACTAGCAGAACTGCTGGGTGGCGATCCTGCTAAGTGTCTCAACGCTGCCGAAATTGGCATTGAGCACAATTTAGGTCTCACTTGCGACCCTATTGGCGGTCTGGTACAAGTTCCTTGTATCGAACGCAACGCTATGGGAGCCGTAAAAGCGGTTAATGCGGCGCGCCTTGCCTGCCGCGGTAATGGTCAGCACTTCGTCTCTTTCGATAAGGCCATCCAAACAATGAAACAAACTGGTGCTGATATGTCAGATAAGTATAAAGAAACAGCGCGGGGTGGCTTAGCGGTTTATGCTGATAACCGAATCCCTACAGCGACTCACGGTGTTAGTGTTAACTATAGTCAATGTTAATGGATGAGAGTGTGTAAAAACACTCATTAAAAAAGAGCCTCTAACGACTTAGAGGCTCTTTTTTTGATCTATGACATAACGTCAACTAGCAAATTACTCAATAGACGCTATTATTCAGCTGTTTTTGAGATAACTTCATTCAAGTACCATACTGGTTTCACGACGCCTGCAGCTTTGTCAGCTACTGCCTCTTGACGTACGTCTAGTACATAGCGATAACCTGGCTCATAACTGAAACCTTGGATATCACCGTTAAAGCTGGTGTAGTTTCTTTGGAAAGTTTGACGGAACTGTAAGCATTCAGCTTTAACCATCTCACCAGTTGCAGTCTGTACGTCACATACTGCTTTGCGTGGCGCAAGCTCAATTTTAAGACTTGGAATGTTAACGACTTTAACATCCATTGCTTGCCCTTCTACTACCATAGTACGCTTATCGTCTAAGTTCATAGTAGAGCAGCCTGCTAGTGCAAATGTTGTCATTAGTGCTGCAATTGCTAACTTTTTCATTATTTTTCCTCA
>JARIEH010000026.1 GCA_029256865.1 Psychrobacter sp. | reverse complement strand
AACACCAGCATTCAGATGTTCAGAAAAGTTTGGATAAATTGTATTACCCAGCACCATACCGAGTAAAATGGCTAAGGTTAAAGATGATAAGCCGACGATACGCCCATCAGACCAAGTATCCAAACTGTTATTTAACCATAAACAAAATAAACTACCCACCAGCACCATGACTAGCCCTGATAAATGACGGTTACTCGGAACATAATGGCTGACTGATTGGGCAAAAGCGTGCATGACAGACGCATCCTATTATAATCATCAAAATAAGCATAAGCTTATGAATGAACAGTATAAGCCAACTCAATTTATAATAAAAACAGATTAATAAGATACAAACTATCGATTTTATAGGTTAGTAAGCTAATGTTTATTCGGTCAACGTAAGATGTGATTATAAATAAGGGTGATGATAAATAATGGAAAAAGCGATGCCGATGCTACCGAAGATTACGCTGAAACAATTGGCAGTTTTTGTCAGCATTTATCAAACAGGCAGCACCAGTCGAGCTAGTGAGGAACTGCATCTTTCACAGTCAGCAGTCAGTAGCGCGCTCACTGAACTAGAGGCAAGATTGCAAATGCTATTGTTTGAACGGGTAGGGCGCAGACTAAACCAACATCCAAACGCACATCCTGTTTATGTGCAGGCACAAGCTATCTTGGGGCAGTCATTGACGCTTGAGTATTATTATAGGTACCAAGCAGGGCAGATTTATATTGGCGCGAGTACCACCATAGGCAACTATGTGTTGCCACCACTGCTTGCCAAACTCTATGAAGCGTTACCTGATGCCAATGTTGAGATGTATATTGCCAATACCCAAGAGGTCGTCAGTGAAGTTGAACAGCTTAATATTGACATTGCCTTGGTAGAAGGCATGCCACGACCTAAAGATATGAAAGTGATTGAACAGCGAGTATGGCGTGCCGATACTCTGATGGTGTTTGCCAAGCGCGATAGCAAATGGCTACTTGAGGTGGCAGCATATAACCATGATAATGACAGCTATCAGCTCACGGTCGAGCAATTAGCAAAGCTGCCACTATTAGTACGCGAGGCGGGTTCGGGTACCCGACAGATTATTGATGAACAACTGCTACAGCATTTACCTGATGCTGAGGTGATTCTGGCCATTCAACAGTCAGAAGCTCTGAAAAATATGGTAAGAGCAGATATTGGACTTGGCTGTCTGTCGCAGCATGTCATTCAGGCAGAATTAGAGGCGGGCACACTCGTGCAGGTCAAAGTTGCGGGGATAGATTTGACGCGAACGTGGTGGTTAGTTTGGCACAAGTCGCGTCATCAAAGTCCAATTTGGCAGACGTTTATAGATATTATTCAGAACGATTAGACATAAGGTTTAGATATTATTAGCTATTAAATAAAAAAATCGCAACGTAAATACGTTGCGCTTCTTAATTGCTGAACCAATAAGTATTAGAACCAGCTAAACGTTTAATGAGTTTTAAGCTAACATAGCTTTAAGCGGTCTTTATTTTGCGACTGGCTTATCGAGTCTCACGACCAAACTGTCACAAGGGACATTAGGTAAGATGTTGTCGGCAGTGGCACCGGTTAGCCAAGCGGCGATACCATGACGCTCATGGCGTCCGATGACCAATAGATCAACGTCATGCTTATGGCAGTAATTGACAATGCCTTCACTGCTAGAGATGGCAGTCGTGACTTCAGACTTCACAGCCTGTAACTGATTACGATCTAAAAACTCGGCAAGCTTAGCGCGTGCTTCTTGGCAGCGCACATCATCAATCTGATCGTAAAGACTAGAGGCAGGTACCAACTCATAACCAAAACCGACCATGGTATCTTTGACGATGTGCAGGACAGAGAGCTTGGAGCCAGGCCGATTATCGACGATACGTTTGGCTTTTTGCGCGACGATATCAGCATCTGCTAATAAGTCAGTAACTAATAAAATATGCTGGTAACTCATGATGTATTCCTCCTAGGCGATGGTTTTTAGCGTTAAATGATATCGATTCACTGCGATACTGGCTCATTGAGCTTGACCACTAGGCTATCGCAAGGGACATTAGGCAAGATATCATCTGCTGTCGCACCAACCAACCAAGCAGCGATACCACGGCGCTCGTGACGTCCAATAATCAAAAGATCAACGTTATTTTTATGACAGTAGTTGATGATGCCTTTAGCGTTGGAGATGGCAGCGGTCACTTCTGACTGGGTGGCTTGTAATTCATTACGAGCAAGAAACTGTGCCAGCTTGGCTCGTGCTTCTTGCCAGTGTTCACCATCTTTTTCCCCTGATAGGCTAGAGGCGGGTACTAACTCATAACCAAAGCGCACCATATCATCTTCGACAATATGCAGTACTGAAAGCTGGGCTTCAGGAGAGCCTGCGATGATACGTTTGGCTTTTTGAGCAACGATATCGGCATCAGATAATAAATCAGTCACCAGTAGAATATGTTGGTAGCTCATAGTGTGCTCCTATTATTAGTTGCTCTCAACTATAACACTACTACCAATAGCTGTTAAGTGTTAAGGGTACTTTGTAGGGATAGCGTGGTTTTGACGCCCATTTTAGCTATTTCTACATTGGTCTGATTTCTATATAAATCTATATTATAGCAATATGTCTGACAGCATTTTTAAATGATCATGGACTACGTCAATAACATTAAATAGTTGAGAGTGGGCTATGTCACTCTTATTGTGATACGGGTTTATCAAGCTTGACGACCAAACTATCGCAAGGGGCGTTAGGCAGTATATTGTCGGCAGTGGCACCGACTAACCACGCTGCGATACCGCGGCGTTCATGGCGGCCAATGACCAACAAGTCGACATTCTCCTCACGGCAATAGTTCACGATGCCTTTACTACTAGAGATAGCCATAGTTAACTCGGATCTGGTTGCTCGTAATTCGTTACGTTCAAGGAATTCTGCCAACTTCATCCGTGCTTCTGGCCAAGGATCTCCTTCTCTCTTGTCAGCAACTTTAGAGGCATGGACCAGCTCATAACCAAAAAGGGCTACGTCTTCCTCCACGATATGCAATACGGAAAGCTTGGCTTCAGGAGAGCCTGCAATGACACGTTTGGCTCTTTGAGCGACGATATCGGCATCAGATAATAAATCGGTCACCAGTAGAATATGTTGGTAGCTCATAGTGTGCTCCTTTTGATAGATAACTTCATAGTAGCAGTACTGGTCACTTTTGTTAAGCTGTAAAACCATATTTTAATTGTGGTTATTGTTGGGTTTGTGATAGTGATAGATTATGGCTTGTTTACTTGACTTCTCAAGCGGTTAGCCCCATCTATCTTGATTAGAAAAGCATTGCTTCACTGATGAAGTAAGACCGAACAGTTGACTAGTAAGCATACCGCAGCCACAAAATAACCCTTATATTTCTGAGGTGAGAGTTTTGATAGCGGCTTTTATAATGCGAACTTTTATAACCGCAGTTTTCTATCACTTTTTGCTCCTAGTATTTAGGTCGCTCTTCACATTTTAAGCCATAAGGACAACCATGACTGATACGCTATTTACCGCTGATTTAACCCTGCATCCAGCATTTGAGCTGCTTGAGCATCGCCATATTGAGGCATTATCAATGGATGTGCTGATCAGCCAGCATGTCAAAACAGGGGCGATGCATTACCATTTGTCGCATCCTAGTGACGAAAATGCCTTTTTGGTTGGTTTTCGTACGCAGCCAATGGACTCTAAAGGTGAAGCGCATATTTTGGAGCATGTGGCATTATGTGGCTCGAAGAAGTTTCCCGTACGTGATCCGTTCTTTTCGATGATTAAACGCTCATTGAATACCTTTATGAATGCGATGACTGCCGCTGACTGGACGGCCTATCCCTATGCGACGCAAAACAAGAATGATTACTTTAACTTGCTTGATGTCTATCTGGATGCCGCGTTCTTTCCCAATATTCATCCGCTTGACTTTGCTCAAGAAGGCATTCGTGTTGAGTTAGACGCTGACGATAAACCCCAGTTTAAAGGCATTGTGTTTAATGAGATGAAAGGGGCCATGAGCGGTGAGATTGATCAGCTTTATCATGCTGTCGCCCATCATTTGTTCCCAACGACGACGTATCACTATAATTCAGGTGGTGATCCTGCGGATATCCCTGATTTGACGCATCCAGAACTGATTGAGTTTCATCAAAGCCATTATCATCCGTCGAACAGTGTGATCATGAGTTTTGGTAATATACCAGTTGCCCAGACACAAGCAAAGATACACGAAGATGCGCTGATACAGTTTGAAGCGGGTAAAAAGCACGTTTCTCGCGCAGAGCAGCGTTTATCTGCCCCGATCAGTGCAACGGATACTTATACCGCTGATGAGGCGGGCCCTGATCAAACCCATCATGTGGTGGCATGGTTATTACCCTCAATTACTGACCCAAAGCAGCGTCTGGCATTACGCTTGCTCGAAGGGGTTTTGATAGAGCATGCAGGCTCACCCCTACGTGCTTATCTTGACAGTCATCCGCTAGGCAAAGCGCCAAGTCCACTATTAGGGCTGGATGACAGTCATTATGAAATGGTATTTTATACCGGTCTGCGCGGTTCAAACCCTGAGCACGCCGAAGCGGTAGAGCAAGGCATTATCGACTTGCTGGCTCAAGTTGCTAGCACTCCGATTGATGATGAAACCATTGAAACCATATTGCATCAGATTGAGATTGATCAACGTCATATCGGCGGTGATAGCATGCCTTATGGTCTAAACTTGATGTTAGAGGGCTTTAGTACGGCGATTCATGATGGTAACCCTCTTGATGTTTGGGAAGTTGATGAGCATCTACTATGGCTACGTGAACAAGTAAAAGATGAGCAGTGGTTACCTAACTTAATTAAAACCCATTTGCTAGACAATAATCACCGTGTACGTTTGACATTGACACCCGACAGTGAAAAGTCAGCACGCCTTGCTGCGGCAGAGCAAGTACGCCTTGATACTATTGCAATGAATCTAAGCGCTGATGATAAAGACATTTTACGTAAGCAAGCGCTAGATCTCGCGGCACGTCAGGCAGCACCTGATGATTTGAGTCTGTTGCCTAAGGTCGGTCTGGAAGACGTACCGACTGATATTAGCTTCAAGCAAGGCTCGCAAAAGCAGATTACTTTAGCGGGTCAAGACAGTACATTATTTGAGTACGAAGCGGGTACTAATGGTTTATATTACTATCAAATCATCGTGCCATTGACCGATGCGATAGGTGAGGGTAATGCAGATGATCTACCAGCGAATGATGTGATCAACCATCCATTATTGCCGATTTATTTAAGCTTGTTATCAGAGCTGGGTACAGATTCATTAACAGCTTATGAGCTACAAGCCAAGCAGGCGGCGCATTCATCAGGTGTGACGGCACGTATTAGCCAACGCACCAGTATTGACAGTAACCAAGCCATTAGTAGCTACTTTGTGATGGCAACACGGGCGTTAAACCGTAAGGTAGAGGCGATTGATTTGCTCAAAGAAGTGATGGAGCACAGCGTCTTTACTGAGCATGAGCGTATCAAAGAAATCTTGCAGCAGCGTCAAGCAGGATGGCAGTCACGTCTGGCAAGTGCAGGACATGCCTATGCCATGCAAACCGCCAGTCGTGGTATGAGTCGTCAAGCGCATCTAGAGTATGTGCGTAGTGGCCTACCAGCGCTCAATGCTCTCAAAGACTTCCTCTCTCATGCCAGTCAAGATGATGGGCAATGGGATCAGCTTGCAACCAGCTTGATGGATCTACATCAGCGTCTAATCAGCTTACCTAAGCATGCATTGATCATTTGTGAAGCTGAGCAAACTGAGCGCTTAAGTGATTTGATCGTCAATAGCTGGAAAGACAGCCGTGCGTCAGAACTGGCAGTCAGAACAACAGATATCAATATTGAAGATGGTATTCCAAGCGAGTTTGCTGATTTAAAACTAGATCCTACATTAGACGGTGACTGTGTTGCCGATAAAGTGGTTGAAAGTGGGGCTGCGATTGACGTTACAGATTTGGCTTGGTTGGTTGCGACCAACGTTTATCATAATGCTAGCGTATACTCGGCTCCTGCTGCAGATCACCCTGATACCGCAGCGTTAATGGTATTAGCGCCTTATTTGCGCAACGGTTATTTGCATAGTGCCATTCGTGAGCGCGGTGGTGCTTACGGTGGCGGTGCGGGCTACGATGCCAATGCCTGTGCTTTTAAGTTCTTTAGCTACCGCGATCCGCACTGTGTAGAGACCTTTGAGCATTTCGATGCCAGTATTGAGTGGTTATTAAATGAACCACAAACTGCTGAGCAATTAGAAGAAGCGATCTTGGGCATCATTTCAGGTATGGATAAGCCAGGTTCGCCAGCAGGGGAAGCAGTCAAAGCTTGCTTTGCTGACTTACATCATCGCGGCGCAGACTGGCAGCGCAAAATGCGGGCGACGATTTTAGAAGTGACCATTGATGATTTACAGCGCGTAGCCAAACAGTACTTACAGGGTCAGAAACATGTGCGTGCGGTACTTGCACCGTACGATAAAGAGAATGAGGTTAAAAGTTTAGGCTTTGAGATATGCAAGATTAAGAGCTAATGAAAGCAAGTTAGCCACAATATATAGAATCTGTAATGCATAAAAAAGCCAAGCGTGATGCTTGGCTTTTTGCTATTCATCGCTTAATATTCATTAATAACGCTTAATACTCAGATCTTTACCAATCATATCCTGATGGATAGGAAACTCTGATAAGTTATCGAACTGCTTGCGATCAGCAAAATAACTGGTCAATGTGCGGCGTACGGCTTCAAAGGCAATCTTATCCCAGGGGATATCCTCTTCACTAAATAATGCACAATCAAGGCTTTCAGAGCCAATACCATAAGCGCCATCTTTTAGGTCAGTCAAATAAATACTGTAGATCTGGCCAATATGTGGCAGATCATAAATGCAATATAAATGGGGATTGAGCACTACTGCCTCAGCCTCTTCAAAGCATTCACGTGCAGCGCCTTCAGCCATGGTTTCCCCGTTTTCCATAAAGCCTGCTGGTACGGTCCATAAGCCATACTGAGGTTCGATGGCACGACGACACAGCAGCACTCTGCCGTTATGCACGACTAAAGAACCGCAGATTACTTTTGGGTTTTCATAATGAATATAGTGGCAATCGGGACAGACCAAACGCGGTATATTATCAGTGGGTGGGATTTTGCGTTCAGCTTCATGACCGCATTGTAAACAATAGCGCATATTAACTGCCTTATTTTGATGACGTAAAAAAGCTAATTTGAAACATTTGTCTTAAGATAACATAAAACAACCTAAAGCTGAGCATTGATGACAGCAAGGTGTCATTTGCTGTTAACGATTCATACAGAATTAACCTAAAAAATGCTCATACTACCCATAGAGTAGTATAGGTGACTGCTTCGGTTAGCCTATCCAGTCAGTAACCTGAAGCCTATTGCATGATAATATGATTCATCAGTATATGTTGAATAAAATAACAGGATAATAATAATGACGGTATTTCAGCCTTTAAGACGTTTTGATGAGTTTTCTGTGGCAGTGCCAAATTTGATTCGTCATCCAACCCTTAGACAGTTGGCTGAACGGGTACAGAATGAAACGTTAAATGCACTAAAAATCCCACCAACATCGGGGTTTGAACATATTTCTCAGAGTGCCCGTCTTTTAAACCGTTTATATCAAACCCCGATTGCCGATGCATCAATATTGGTTGCTATCACCAATGAGCGACGTCCTAAGCTATTACTGACACGCCGTGCTGCACATATGAACAGTCATGCCGGTGAAGTCTCATGTGCAGGCGGCAAATACGAAATAGGGGATGGCAACAATGTCATCACCGCTTTACGTGAAGCCTGCGAAGAAACGTCGCTACCACCCAATAAAGTGCAGCTGCTTGGTCAACTACCCACTCAAACATCAAAGAGCGGTATGAGTGTACGTCCAATTGTGGCGCTCATTGCCCCCGATTTGGTGCTGGTTCCTGATATGGGAGAGATATCACGCATTTTTTGGGCAGATTTTGAATCGCTACTCACTCAGCCGACAGTCGAGTATTCGGTCGAATATACGATGCAAGATCAGACCGCGACCATACTGACGCCCAGCTGGCAAGTTGATGGTGAGACGGTTTGGGGTTTGACAGGGCGAGTCATCGCCAATTTGCTAGAAACTGGCTTTGATCGCCAACTTGAATGGTACTATCGCACGCAAGATTCAAATCTAAGGATAGATCGTGAGTAGTCTTAACTTGATTCTAAAGACTTAAATTCTAAACAATAAATACTAAGCAACAGACAGTATGAATTGCTGACGATTCTTTAGAGGCGCTATTTATAATAATCATCGTTTCTCTTTAACCACCAATTCATATTATCCTGCCGTTTGGCACGGAACGCTTCTAACTTATCAGCGACGGTTTGATTGTGCTGCCGTGCTGTATCAAGAGTAAACAAGATGGGCACTGAAGACAGTACGCCAAAGCGTATTTTTGATTTGGGTAATTCCAATCCATCTCCAACATCATCACCGACTAGAGTACGTGTCACGCTGGCATTCACCATCTCAACGAAACGTCCGCGGCGATTATCCTCACCCATTAGCTGGCGTGGTAAATCATGTAAAGCTTTGGCCAACGGCCGCCCCATCTTAAAATCAAGCTGTTGAATAGAGAGGTAGGTATAGAGCCACTCCCAACAGTCCGCCTCATTTTTTGGTAAGCGATTTAAATCAACCCCCATCCAGTAGCTCGCCAGATTCCATAAATGTAAGATACCTTGCGCTTCTTCTTTGCTGATGCGCGCACCTAGCAATTGTAACCCGCGCATGATGAGTAAGGAGAACTGTAAATGCGTGGCAATCATATCTGTCTGGTTAATCGGTATGCCCCAGTAATTGGTATTCCAACTGCCGTCAGGGTTATGATGTTGAGCCGCCTCTGGAATGAGATCTACAGCAACTTTTAGCTTACCTTTGAGTAAGTTTTGACGTACCAAAGTATGGATTTGTCGTACTTTGATAGACTGCCGCCAACCTTCAGAGCCGATCGCCAACACTTGGTCAATAGGTTTACGGTCATTGCGGGTGTTGATATTCAACTGTGGATGCTCAGAGACTGCTAAAATATAGGCATAGGTACGCATCAGACGTGGTAGAGCGTCATGTGTCAGTGCGCCAGTTTGAATGAGAGGTAAAGACAACGCCGGAATACTGTAGCCGGCCATCAAGGCAACATTACGTAATAGCCAAATCAGCATGAGTGGATAACGACGATAGGCGATAGCACCTATTTGGGCCAGCTTAGGATCAAACCAGTCAGGGTGGCTACTAAATTGCTCAGTTAGTGCGCTAAAAGATGGGTTGCTGATCAGATGATTATCGAGGCCCTTGTAGCTATCGCTGATAATGACTTGCTGTAAGGGCTTTGCAAAATGAATACCAGCAGTGGCTAACGCATCTGCCAGCGGATCGCCAATATCATAACCAGCAACCATTTCATTTAATAAATCTTGCGAGATAGTAAAGTCTTTTGGTAATAAATAACGTTTGATACGCTTTAAAACCTGTAGGTCGCTATGATCGTCAATAGCAGTGGTACGTCCATGACGCTGATAAAATTCTATCGATTGTTTTGTCGATTGATTGTCAGTCGAAATACTGGCGGGATAGGGGTTGTTGTTGTCCATATTTATCAAGCACTCTCATGATT
>JARIEH010000079.1 GCA_029256865.1 Psychrobacter sp. | reverse complement strand
CGCTGGTAAATCTTCAGCCATCAATGCCTTGACCAATCAGCGTCAGCTTGCACGCTCATCCAAAACCCCTGGTCGTACACAGATGATTAACTTTTTTAGTATCTGTGATACTGATACTAGACTGGTCGATCTGCCTGGCTATGGTTATGCTGCCGTACCGCTTGAGATGAAAAAAGAATGGCAGGTCGAGTTAGAGGAATACTTGGTATCGCGTTCAAGTCTGGCAGGCTTAGTATTGCTGACTGATATTCGCCATCCGCTAAAATTCTTCGATGAGCAGATGTTGCACTGGGCAAAAGACGGTGAACTACCCGTACACATCTTATTGACCAAAGCTGACAAACTAAAGTATGGCGCTGCCAAAAACGCACTGCTTAATACCCGTCAAGCGTTAAAAAAGTTAGGATTATCATCTTGCACTATTCAGCTATTCTCTGCTCTTAGAAAAGACGGCATTGATGAACTGGCTGGCGTGATGGGCAACTGGTATCAGTACAAGCTTGATGACGAACAAGTCGCTGCAGCTGTCAATACAGCCAGAGAAGATCTTGAAGGAAAAGACGCAAAATAAAGAAATAAGCACTTACGATATGGCTCATATTAGATGAGTCAATTGTAAGTGCTTATTTTTAGAGAGTTTTTAGTGATAGCTCTCACTGTACACCCTTTCTACTAAAGGCATAATAGTTCAGCCAAATCTTGTGGTGTCTCCACCTGATAGCTAGGTCGCTGGGCAGCAAGCTCTGCGCTTGATGCGGTGCCATAATTGACGGCTATACTGGTCATACCCAACTGATTCGCCATTTGAATATCATAAATACTGTCACCGATAAACACTGCTTGAGAGATCTGTTGTTGGGTATCATTTAAGATATCAGTGAGCATCTGCGGATCAGGTTTGGATCCTGCTTCATCAGCACAGCGGGTCATGACAAAATAGTCATGGCTATTAGAAGCCTCCAATACCCGATCAAGCCCCTGTCTTTTTTTACCCGTCGCTACGGCGAGCTGTTTGCCTTGCTCTTGTAAGGTCTGTAGCATATTTTCAATAGGGTGGAATAATGGCGTACGATGACTATTGGCAATATAATAATCCGCATAACTTTGTTGAATGGACCGTTTTTGACTATCGTTGGCTTGCGGATATAAAATATCAATGCCATTGAGCAGACTCAAACCGATAATATCTTTCACTGCTTGATCAGTCGTTTGAAAACCATGTGCTTCGCCAGCGATATGCATGGCCTCTACGATTAAACCAATCGAATCCATCAAAGTACCATCCCAGTCAAAGATAATGAGCGTCTTGTCTGCCAAGCAATGATTGGTCGATGAATGAGATATCTTAGAGATTATGGATGTAGAAGTCGTTGAGCCACGATAGGGGGGTGGTTGTTTCATGAACTTACCTTAATGAATAAGAATAATAGATTGCAGATATCATCTTACAGATACTAAAACGTCACGGCTGCTTATTCAGAAAGATAAATAAGGTATCGTGACGTTTTTTATATTCAATGACTTATATTCAATAACAATGTTGAAGGCATATCAAAACAAAAGCTGCGAACCTATTCAGGCAGCTTAGTTTGCTCTGGTAACCAGTCTGCCATCTCGTCTGGTAATGGGGCGGTAATGGTCTCATATCCCGGAATGTCTAAACGCCACGCATGTAAGCACAGACGATGAACGCCTGACTTGTCATGTACATGGTACTTATCATCACCCAAGATAGCATGACCGATGTGAGCCAAATGCACGCGAATTTGATGGGTGCGTCCCGTCAACGGCTTGGCTTCGATCAAGCTGACTGGCTGACCTGCTAGCATAAAACGCTCATGAACAATAATGTCGGTCTGGCTCTCTTTGGCTTGTGGATCCTGAACGTCTACTTTGACGCGGCGTTCACCGCTGGCAAGCGTATAGCGCAGCAAGGGTGCATCGATACGCTGCTCGTTCAGCGCTGGCTGCCCTTTAGCCAGACATAAGTAGTGCTTTTGGATGGTTTTATCTACCAGATGCTGCTGCAATGCTTTGAGCGCTGAACGTTTCTTCGAAATCATCAGCAGACCTGAGGTGTCTTTATCGATACGATGTATAAGCTCTAGGTATTTCTTTCCTGTCACTTCACGCATGGCTTCGATGACGCCGAAATCAAGACCACTACCACCGTGGACGGCTATACCTGAAGGCTTATTTAGGACCAATAGCCCCTCATCTTCATAGACCACACGCGCCAGTAAGCTTTTGGCAAACTCAGTACTGATAATGGGTTTATCACGCGTCGCTAGCTGTACTGGTGCAATACGTACCACATCTTCGCGCTGTAATCTATCATGCGCTTTACAGCGTTTATTATTCACGCGAATCTCATCCGAGCGAATCATTTTATAGATATGCGATTTTGGCAACCCCTTTAAGCGGTTTAGCAAAAAATTATCCAAGCGCTGATCATGCTGATGACGCGTGACTTCAAGGTAATTTACCTTTTCAAAGTTGCTAATCTCATCATCGGCGCTTTGCGGACGGGTTTTGCTATTAAAGATGGCAGGGGCTTCGTAGATAGGTGTTTCGTCATTCATTTTTGAGTTTGTCATTTTTAGTTAGGTATTTACACAAAGATTTGGTATAGTTTAGCATGTTGAGCGCCAATTAAGCAGAGGCTACAGCAATAATAGTTATAGCTCACCACTGCGCGACTCATCTTATTTTAGAGTAAGATACCTGATAACAGTCAGTACCCTGCTTCATAAAATGATTTGTTACATTAAATATAATCGTGTTAATAAACCAGGCATACCTGCCCATTTATTAAGCGATAACAGCACGCAATTACTCATTTAACGCATGACCATGACTTGATTTTGCAATCATTTTGGCACACGCAGTTGAGGAAGTGACGGTAGCCCAATATTAAGGGTTTATAACTGCCTGAGTATTGGCGGTCAAACAGATATGATAAATGTTAAATAAAAATACATACGATACCGTGCCAGTAAGCCGGTGACCTATTCTGTTTGCCAAGTACGCCCCGCTGACCATCAGCGCAGTGGCACTCATTAATATAAGCTACCAAAATACAATGAATGTTATTAAATAATACGATAAATATATAGTTAGAACGACTAAATTGATTTGACCTCATACCAAGCGATTAGCTGGTGTTGATATGATAGCGGATTGACTCTTTAATACCCTCTTACAAAGCGTATTAATTACA
>JARIEH010000255.1 GCA_029256865.1 Psychrobacter sp. | reverse complement strand
GGTAGGAACGGCTGCTGGACTTTTTGCGTTGCAGCAGGGTGCTAGTATCATTCGCACCCACAATGTGGCTATGATGCAGCAAGCTGTGGCATTATGGAGTCAGCTATCAGATTATAAATAACTGCAGTTATGATCGAATTTTATAAATAGTACATATATCTTAAACACTCAATATTCCCGTTCAATTATCTTTCTAACCAACGAGATCCTCTAATGACCATAAGCGATACGACCAACAAGACCCAACCTGAACCAACCAATGAGCAACGCCGTATTATTTATCAAGCTCGCCGCGGTTTAAAAGAATTAGACTTTTATATCGATGCCTATGTTAAAGAGTTGTACCTGACGGCCGAGCCTTCGGAGCAAGAGGCTTTTGCACAGATGCTTACCCATGAAGATCCTGATTTGTTGGATTATTTTACCAATCAAGCGCGCCCAGAAGATGAGGCTATCTGGGTATTGGTTAATAAGATTAAGACCTGGCGTCATGCTAAAGACTTGCTATAGTGTTTCACACTGTGGCACATGCCGATGCGCGCAAGGGTCATAAATATGGCAACTACGACTTCGCTACGCATTGATACGGCTATCAAGCCGAGTAGCTATTGGCGTACAGTGTTGTACTTAGGCCTAATGAGTATGATAATAATATTGGCTTGGTTGGCTCAGTTGCTATTGTGGCAATACGTGCTGATATTGACCATCAGTGTCATGATAGTCAGTTATTTAGCTTTATCGCGACCGATATTATTACATTTGAGTCAGCCGCCCCTAGATAAGCAGGTATATAAAGACTGGCAGTTGCTAATGCGCACAGGTCGTGGTGATGAGCTGTGGCTTGCTGATTTGGATAAGGCGAATAATTATAGTTGGCTAATAAGTATGAACTTCATGACAGTTGAACCATTTAAGCGTTCACTGACTGTCATTGTATATCGTGATCAAGTCAGTGCGGATGAATGGCGACAACTCATGATTTTAACCAATGTGCTCTCCGCTTAGTAAAAAGTCGTATTTTAAAAGTTTGATTACTATATTGGCGCACAATAGCACGCTAATGAAGTCCTATATGCTATAACAAAACACTTATCTCACTAATGAGTGGGATTTGCTATATTAGATTGCATTACTTAATAACCATACCCTCAAGGCAATGCCGTTGAAAAATGACTCAAATCACACCTATTTTGGCTAAGTGTGGTGCCATACACGATAATAAAAGGACGCTATTATGAGCTTATTAGGAAATTTAATTACCCAAGTTGCGCGTAACGCTATGGATCCAGAAGATTCCAAGCGTAATCCAGTTAACCAAAACATTAATCCACGCCGCACAGGTGGTCTGGGTGATATTTTAGGCGGTGTATTAGGTAACAGCTCTAATAGCCCTAATAACAAGCAAACAGATAATGGTCTGGGTTTGGACGATATTTTAGGTAGTCTGATTGGTGGTAATCAGCGTGCTAACTCTGGCGCGGGTGGTTTGGGCGATATACTGGGTAGCGTGCTGGGTGGCCAAACCAATAAAAGTGGTTTTGGTGGCGGTGGGAAAGGCATGCTGGTTGCGGCCTTGCTACCTATGGTGATGAGTTGGATTCAGCGTAATGGTGGCTTGGGTGAGGCATTATCAAAGATCACCAGTATGGGTTTCGATAATCAAGCACGCTCTTGGATGAGCACCAACGAGATTAACGATAACCTAGACCCTAATGATATTACTCGTCTATTTGATGCCAGTGACATTCAACAAGTCGCTGCACAGACTGGTGCCAATGAGGCAGAGGTGCGTCAAGGTCTCGCTGAGTTATTGCCTGAAGTCGTCAACCAGCTGACGCCGCATGGTAACTTAGATAATGAGTCAGAAGCCAATCAAGAGATTGATCAGATTGTTAGTCAGATCTCAAGCCGTTTAGGTATGCTAAAATAATTTTAAAGAGATTTGATAGTGATAGAGAGGGTTAAAAAGAGAGCACACTTAATAATGTGCTTTCTTTTTGAGTGGATTTAAAAAACCTAAAAGCGTTCATCTAAAGTCTCTAGGTTATGATTAATTGCCTGAAAACAAATATCACCTTTGAAACCCCGATACTGTAAAAATCGTAGTTGGCGTGCTTTATCTTTCGGTTCGCAAGGTATGTCCTCTCCGTATTTTTTAATGCGTGCTGTGACCGCTAATTTGAGCCAATCAACACCTTCGATTAAACTGTCTTCGCCATCGTCAATAAACTCGCTAAACTCTTCAGACTCTGTATTTGCCATATCAATGAGCTCATCGATATTAGCTGGCATATCCACTTTTTTTCGATAAAAATCTTGCTTAATGCGACCACGGCCACGACCTTTACGGATATTTTCACGAATAAGCATCAGTGTCGTGCGGTAATCACTTTGATAGCCTTTCTCTTCGAACTCATCGAGTAGTGCCTCGATTCTTTCTGGATCTTGCTCTTTATCAAGCAGTTTTTGTTTGAGCTCAGCTCTACCATGTTCGCGGCGTGATAGATAATAAAAAGCCAACCAACGCAAGCGACTTTCCGCTTTTATGGCATCAATTTCAGCTTGTTTTTGTTCAGGGGTACGCAAATAAGCCTTGAGTGCAGAAGGTAAGTTATCGATATCTACTTGGTTATTTTCAGCGAACTCTATTTGATCGGAGTCGCTGTTTATGGCCACATCATGAACGTCACGCTTAACTTCTGCGAGAATCTGTTGGATACTTTGTGGTTTAGGGGGTTGATAAGCATGGGCATTATTGGGCTCAGCCACAAAGCTCGCTGCTGGATGAAAGTGTTTTTTACGCTTTTTTGATTTTGAAGAAGGAGAGTTTTTTGATTGTTGAGTTCTTTGCTGATCGTCATTAGAAGCAAAGTATTCTATTTCTGTTTCTTTGCTTCCTAACTCTTTAGTGGTTGATTCTTTGATTCTCAGCCTAGGAGGATTTTGCCTCGTATTATTTTTTTTCTTATCTGCTTTTTTAGAATGAGAGACGGTAGTGCTGGCTGAATCGACTTGCGACTCAGCTAGGATTTCGGCTAATGTTTTAATCTTCATGGCTATTCATTCGTGTTTACTAATGAGTTACTGTTATTAAATGAATAAAATATTACTCCACTGGAGCCATATCTTCATCTAATTCAGCTGTCTCAGGTGCCTTGCTATCACTAGCGACACCAAGCTTTTCGGCACGGATTTTT
>JARIEH010000176.1 GCA_029256865.1 Psychrobacter sp. | reverse complement strand
TAGTATTAAGTTAACCTAAAGTAGTCTGCAAAAAAAAGCCAGCGCGACGCTGACTTAATTTATTACCGTTTGTATATGGTGCAGCTTGCTTCTAAGCAGGGCGCCACTAAGCACGGCGCCACGTAGTACCTGCGCGGCTATCCTCAAGCTCAATTCCTGCTTCTTTCAACTGATCACGTATCTCATCTGCACGCGCAAAGTTTTTATTGGTTTTAGCATCTGCACGCTCAATGATTAAGCCATCAATAGCAGCATCGGTTAATCCATCATCTGCTTGATCGCCAATGACCGCCTGTAAAAACTGCTGTACAGGCTGCTGCAATATGTTTAACACTTGTGCCAATGCTTTCAACTGCTGCGCTAATTGCCATGCCGTATCAATATCTTCGGCTTTAATGGCTCTATTAATATCACGTGCCAGCCCAAATAATACACTGATCGCAGTTGAGCTATTGAAGTCATCATTCATCGCTTTTATAAAGTCTTGCCCCGCAGCGCTGCTGTAAGCATCATTTATTAGCTTATCATTGACGGTTAATATTTCAGCCTTTTGCTGCTCCGCCAGTTTTAGAGCATTATATAATCTGCTTAGGCTATTATGTGACTCATCTAAAGCGCTATCAGAGAAGTTTACTTGACTACGATAATGGCTCGACAGTAAGAAAAAACGTACCGTCTCTGGCAAATACTTCGCTATCACATCACGAATGGTAAAGAAGTTGCCGAGTGACTTGGACATCTTTTCGCCATCAACATTGATAAAGCCGACATGCATCCAGTTGCGCGCATACTCACAGCCAGTCGCCGCCTCAGACTGGGCTATCTCATTTTCGTGATGCGGAAATTGCAGATCATGACCACCGCCATGAATATCAAAAGTATTGCCTAGACATTTGGTCGACATTGCTGAGCACTCAATATGCCAACCAGGACGCCCTTGCCCCCATGGCGATGCCCACTGCGGCTCATCAGGTTTCGCCGCTTTCCAAAGGACAAAATCAAAAGGATTTCGCTTATCAATTGAGGTCTCAACCCGTGAACCGGCTTGCATCTCATCCAAATTACGCTTAGATAATTTGCCATAATCCGCGAAACTATCGACGGCATAATAGACATCGCCATTATCCGCCGCATAGGCATAATTACCAGTGACTAAGGTATGAATCATTTGCTGCATCTCATCGATATGCTCAGTTGCACGCGGCTCAGCATCAGGACTTAGGCAGCCTAATGCCGCAGCATCTTCATGCATCGCTTCAATAAAACGCTGAGTCAGCTGACCTATATCTTCGCCATTTTCGGCAGCGCGAGTGATAATTTTGTCATCGATATCGGTAATATTACGCACATAATTGACCTCATAACCCAACTGCTGCATCCAGCGCACCGCCATATCGAAGGCCACCATGACCCGTGCGTGTCCGATATGACAATAGTCATAAACGGTCATTCCGCACACGTACATGCCTACTTTGCCTACCTTGAGTGGCTCAAACTGGCGTTTACCGCCCGTGAGTGAATCATAAATAGCAAGCTGAGACATAGCTTCTGTGAGTCGTGTGGTCATAATAAGATAGCCTTGTGAATAAAGTACAATGAATACAATGAGGTGACGGTAAACATCAAAGACGTATAAAACTTAATCCATTATCTTAGCGAAAACAGCCGTAAAATACTACAATGGGCGCGAAACTAACACTATTGAACACTAAACCATTAAGGACTTAGATATTATGGGCAATCGCTTAAGCAAGATATATACACGCACTGGGGATGATGGCAGTACAGGTATGGCAGATGGCAGTCGAGTCAGCAAAGCCGATAACTTATTCAGCGTCATGGGTGATATCGATGAGCTGAACTCTCATATCGGTCTGGTTCGCTCACATCTCACCCAAGCGGTGACTGCCGCTCGCCATGACCAAACCACTAAGAAAACACTGTCTGAGCGTCTAGAGCCTAAGTGTTTAGAACAAGGCGATATAGATTTTACTCAAGCTTTAGTCATCATTCAGCATTTATTATTCAATATCGGTGGTGAGCTTGCGATGCCAGAATATGAAGGTGTGAATGAGACTCATATCGAATGGCTAGAGCAACAGATTGATGCAATGAATACAACTCTGCCACCACTAAAGGATTTTATTTTGCCGACAGGCTCAGTATTGGTCAGCCAACTGCATGTGGCAAGAAGTGTTTGCCGCCGCGCTGAGCGTCAAGCAGTGATATTACAACAACAGCGTCCACAAGCAATCCGTAGTACTGCCATCCGCTTTGTCAATCGCCTATCTGACTGGCTATTTGTAGCGGCACGCTTTTGTACGGATCCAGAGCAAATCTCTGAAGTACTGTGGAACAGCCAAGTCTTAAAAAACTTGCCGAGCACAGATAACGAGTAAAAACTTTACAGTCAACATATTGAGGCTATTATGCAAAACGCCCGCAACTTGAGTTGCGGGCGTTTTTTAGATTTTTTAATACCCGCTTTTTTAAGCTAACTCAAAGCAGGCCATATCGAAGAATAAAACACTAGTACGTAGCACTTTCGTCTTCAACGATAACCATATCTATGCTGTCATCTTTAGGCACAGCCTTTGGTACTGCTGGCGTGACTGGTGTGGTAGCATTGGCACCAGGCGTCACTGCTGTGTTGCTTTGACTAATAGTGGGCGGCGTAGCAGGTTCAGCGGGACGTACTGGCGCAGCAGGTGTCACAGCACTTGGCTGACGATTGGCTTGGTTTTCACGATTATTTTGAGCAGCTTCACGACGACGGGCCGCCTCCTGAGCACGACGCTCGGCTTCTGCAGCTTGACGCTTAGCTTGTTGCTCATCCATAACTGACTTAAATGCTGAGCCTGCCATTACATCCCCAACGATGGCAATGAGCGCTGGCTGACCTGCGATACGAGCCTGAACCTGCCCACCTTGGGCACCTACCACATAAGTAAAGGCATCATCAACCAGCATGTTGTTATTAATACGGATATTGTTTTGAGCCAAGCGCGTTTGCAAGCTTGGCTGATTATTGGCAGCATGGACTTGGCTGGCTTGATACAAATCCTCACTTGGCAATGTCATGCTGACACTTGCTTGACAAGTCGTCATACCATTGGCATTGGCGGCTTGCAGTACCGCTGCGTTTTGTATATCAATCATAATACCATTGATTTTATCGCTTACAGCGCCACTGCTTAGACTGACTTCCGCCTCGTTAGCATAATTCTCAGCCAGCATTTGTGCTTGTTGGTTGAGCGTGTTTTTTAGGACAGTTTTCAGACGATCTTGCACCATAGGATCATCACAGCTGACAGAAGTGGCCGCAGCATTCTCACTAGCAGCTGGCTGCTGTTCTGTTAATTCTGCACTTTCAGTCGCTACATCCTTTTTATCTGAGCGATCACAGCCTGCAAGGACTAAACCACACACCATGCTGATTCCGGCAACTTTTTGCCACTTGTTCCAACGTTTATTTGCTACGCTCATATTTACTTCGCTCCTGATTTACTGACTCATACCGCCACCAATGGACAGTCTCATCATTTATATTGCTCTATTTAGCATTATAAGTTTGTGTTGTTAGAAATAAAAAGCCATGTACCATGGATAATAAAATTACGCTATTATACGGAGTTTGCAAGACTTGTTCATCAATGTAGACCATAGGTATACAAATAAAACGCATCGGCTCACTCAGCGCTTGCTTTTGGCTGCAACACCCTAACAAAGTTATGTATCGCTGCTTACTTTTATGTAGTTAGGTTTCATGGATTGTAATAAAGGGCGTGTGATAACTTACGATAATAAGCAGTGACCTGTGATGATAAGCCATTACTTACATCATTAATTGAAAAACTACTGACTATGAAAATATAGGCTCTATGATAAAACTTGGAAATACGCAGCTTCTCGGACATCGCGGTGCACGTCATGAAGCGTTAGAAAACACCCTGTTTGGTTTTCACCATGCTCGTGGCTTACAGCCCCATGGCTTGGCAGGGGTTGAGCTTGATGTACAGCTGACTGCTGATGGACACTTAATTATCTTTCATGATGAGACACTACAGCGGCTATGCGGGGTACAGTCACGCATTGATCAGCTGAGTCTGGCTGAGATTCAGCGCCATTTACAGTCTGGGCATCAAATCATTACTTTGGATATGCTCGCTCAAGCACTGCTAGCTGACGATACAACACCATCCTCTCAAGCGCGACCAACACTGACTCAATTCAGTCATATTGAACTGGAAATAAAAACCCATAATAGGACAAATTATTCCAAATTAACCCAAGCGTTGACACGTTATTTGATAGACACTCCGCTCGCCCAGCTACCTATCGTCTTGACTACCTTTGATCTACAACTGCTCGCTCAACTACAACGCAATAAATGGCTATCAAAAATCCCGCGAGGCCTACTAATACTTACCCCAGAATTACTGATTTCAGCGCCTAATACTGCGCGACAACTTGGCTGTACTCAGTTAGGTATCTACTATCCACTCTTAACTCAGTCCTTTATTCGCGAGGCTCATCGTTATGGCTTGCCTGTGAGCGCATGGACGGTTAATGATATCGAAAAGGTCAAACAGCTTGTACAATGGCACGTTGACTTTATCATCACCGACATTCCCACGCAGCTTTTAAGGCCTGTCTAAGATAAAGGGCTTTTAAAATACTTTTTTGTTTATTTGACGTTTTGTTCACATGGTTTTATGGCAATGAAAGTCTGTTATTATCAACTTTTATGGGCTGTTTATAAGGTAACGATAAGCTAGTATCAGGCAACAAGAATTCGCTTCTACTTACACTTTCACTCAATTCCTGAAAGCTAGTAAGGTATTAATCTCATATAATCTATATATTCATACAAGTTATTGTTATTTAGCAATATTTTTCTAGTGTATAACTGTTCACTTTCCTCTCTATTTAGGTTAATATAGGGCCTGAAACTAATATTGTTAGGAATATTATATGATTGCAAAAAAAGCAATTGGCTTACCGCTTAAAGGCTTACGTTTCGCTATCAAATCTGGCGACACCATTCTACAAAATGCAACCGTACAAGCGACGCGTTTTAAGACATGGTTTGATGACGCTAAAGCAAAAGGTGCGCTTGATGAACAGCCTACTACAAAACGTAGCTATGCAAGCACTACTAAACCAGGCGAGGTCTCAATCAACGATGAGGCTATCGACCCTCTTGAGCTTGAGTTCAAAAAATCACCGATTAACTTAGTGCCGGCGATATTTTTAATAGCGACGCCACTTGCAGCTGCAGTCATTACTCCTTGGTACTTAATGACTCATCAAGTCAGCGCGCCAGTCTGGGGTGTGTTTGGTGCTTTTATGGTATGGACAGGTATTAGCATTACTGCAGGCTATCACCGTCTGCTTGCTCACCGTGCTTATAAAGCCCACCCTGTTGTCAAAAACTTCTTATTGCTTGGTGCAACCCTTGCTGTACAAGGTTCATCATTTGATTGGGTTTCTGGTCACCGCAGTCATCATCGTCATGTTGATGATGTCATGGAAGACCCGTACTCAGCCAAACGTGGTTTTTGGTTCAGTCATATCGGTTGGATGCTACGCAACTATCCAAGTGGTCGATTCGACTACAAAAACATTCCTGATTTGACTAAAGACAAAGTGCTACAACTGCAGCATAAGCATTATGGTCTTTGGGTATTAGCGACAAATATTGGTCTAGTATCTGCAGTTGGTTGGTTGGTTGGTGATGTATGGGGCACCTTAGTATTAGCTGGCTTACTACGTCTGGTACTGACCCATCACTTTACTTTCTTTATCAACTCACTGTGTCATATGATTGGTAACCGTCCTTATACTGATACCAACACGGCACGTGATAACTTCTTTTTAGCGATCTTTACCTGGGGTGAGGGTTATCATAACTATCATCACTTCTTCCAATACGACTATCGTAATGGGGTTAAATGGTGGCAGTATGACCCAACCAAATGGTTGATCGCTGGTCTGTCAAAAATTGGCCTAACGACGGAACTGCGTACGGTTGATGACGCGACTATTAAACATGCTGAAGTACAAATGCAGTTTAAAAAGGCTCATAAAACGATCGATAGCTTAAATGCTGAGCACATTGATATGCCTCAAGCGATGCAAAGCTTCCAGGATCGTATCAAGTTTGAGTATGATGCCTTTACGCAGACGGTAGAAGAGTGGCAGGCGCTAAAAGCAAAAGCGGTTGAGATGAAAAAGACTGAGTTTGCAGATCGCTTACACGAAGTTGATGACAAGCTTAAGCATGAATATGCCAAGATCGAAAAGAAGATCCTTGCGCATAATGATAACTTAAAGACCGCTTTCCGCTCGATTGGTCATAGCAGCAGAGCTGCATAGCCATCGCTAATCAAGTCTAGATTAAGCATAAATATTGTAACGCTTCTCCTACCCTCTATCTGCTACAGATAGAGGGTTTTTTTATATCTTAAGTTTATTATTACTATTTAGCTAAATCTTTGAGCAAAATTATCTTACAAGATACGGACACAGCCTTCTGTTGTCGTATTAAGGCTATGTTATAGTGAGCTTATTTACTCTTATCGATAATAAGCTTAGCCAAACTTTGATTTATAATTATTTACTTTAAGATCAACGATTTAAAAGTCCCACAGTACAAATATGTCTTTACCCAATTAGGAATCGCTTATATATGCGCTACCACAATACTTATGTCACTTTAGACCCACGCCTATATCATCAGCAACCACCAACGCCATTGAAGAATCCAAGGGCTGGACACTTCAATTTATCAGTCG
>JARIEH010000073.1 GCA_029256865.1 Psychrobacter sp. | reverse complement strand
TCGTACAAACTAAGACATTAAAATTTTTATGATAAAACTGCTGCATGATCTGTTCAAGTTGCCGCTCCTGCATTTGTCCATGCGCAACCCCTACGCGCGCTTCTGGCACCAACTCGCGGATCGTTTCTGCCATACGCTCTATACTGGCGACATCGTTATGTAATAAATAAACCTGTCCACCACGTAGTAACTCACGCAAGATGGCTTCTTTCATCAAGGCTTCTGTTTTTTGCATGACAAAGGTTTTAATGGCGAGACGACGGGCGGGCGGAGTGGCAATGATAGACATGTCGCGCATACCGGATAGCGCCATGTTCAGAGTACGTGGAATCGGCGTCGCTGTCATTGACAGGCTGTCTACATTGGTCTGAATGGCTTTAATGCGCTCTTTATGGCGTACCCCAAAGCGATGCTCTTCATCGACAACCATCAAGCCTAGATTAGTGAATTTAACGTCTTCTTGCAGCAGCTTATGCGTTCCAATCACGATATCTACTTTACCCGCAGCCAGATCAGCCAGTACCGTCTGTTGATGCTTTTTTCCACCAAATCGTGATAAGGTTTCGATACGTACTGGCCAATCAGCGAAACGGTCGCGGAAATTATCTTCGTGCTGTCCTGCAAGTAAAGTCGTCGGCACTAGCACCGCCACTTGATAGCCCGCACTGACCGCAATGAAGGCTGCACGCATGGCAACTTCTGTTTTACCAAAGCCCACATCACCACAGATAAGACGATCCATGGGCTGATTTTGCTTCATATCATGTATCACAGCATGAATCGCATTGGCTTGATCTGGTGTTTCTTCATAGGTAAATTGGCTGGCAAACAACTCATACTGTGAGAGTTCTATTTTAAAATGAATACCCACCTTGGCTTCACGCCTTGCCTGCATATTTAGCAGCTCAGCAGCAACATCATGAATTTGTTCTAGTGCCTTTTGTTTGGCTTTATCCCATTTACCACTACCAATCTTATGCAGCGGTGCCAACGCAGGATCACCACCGCTATAGCGGCTAATCAACTGCAAATTCGCCACTGGTACATAAATACTGGCATCGTCCGCATATTTTAGATGAATAAACTCTTGCTCACCATCACCCACATTCAAGGTAATAAGACCGTTATAACGACCAATACCATGTTCAATATGGACAATCGGACTGCCCTCAGTCATCTCTGTGACACTTTTGACTAAGAACTCTTCTGACACCCCACTCTGTCGACGACGGCGCGTTTGCAGCACTTGACGACCAAACAGCTGGGTCTCGCTAATCATCACCAAACGTTCGGGTACATAAACGCCGCGCTCAATAGGCGCAACGGTCAAGCCCACATGAGGTAGATTATTATGCTGTGTAGCTGTGTACGCATGATCTGTCGCTAAAAATGCCGCAAAGCTCTCATAAGCCTTTATATCAATCTTGCCTTTAAATAGCTCTATTAATATCTCACGGCGACCCGCAGTCTCAGCCACGATCAGCACTGGTGTGCCTGTCTGTACTTGAAGTTGCAAAAATTCTAATAACTCAGCCAAAGGCTCAGCTTTTTGATGATTGACGGATAGCTGTGGCGGTACGAGCGCACTTAGCGTGACTAAGCCTTGCTGATTGTTTGAAATGGTTTGTAACTGTGATTGCGGCTTCGATAATGTGTCTTCACTATCAATTGCGCCGACGTCGGTCATCGTAGCCAACTCATCACGCGCACTTAAAATCACTCGCGGATAATGATTGAGCTGCTCATTCAGCACATTAGATAACAGATAAAGCCGTTCAGGAGCGACGATAGGCTTATCTAGGTCATGACGACGCTCTTCATAGCGGCGCTGGATTTGTGACCAATAGTCTGCCTGTTTTTCACCAATTAATTCATCAGTGATAAATAAAGCATCGCTTGGCAAATAAGAGAATAAAGTGCTTTCTGCCTGCCAGTCCTTTAGATCAAAAAACAGCGGCTGATAGTATTCAAGTCCACTAGCCGCAATACCTGCCATCACGTCTTTATGCAGCTCAAGTTTACGACTGCTGGCATTAGGAAACATCTCAGCAAAGTTGGTACGAAAAATCTCACGACCTTCTTCTAGCGGAAACTCTTTTGCGGGTAATATCTGAAACTGGGTAATGGGCTTAGAGATGTCTGGCAGTTTGTGCAGTAGGGACAGCGACTCTTGTCCCATGCTCTGATCATTATTTGCAATCAATGCTTTGAGATCATCTTCGGTCAAGGTACGCTGAGTCTGCGGATGAAAAAAACGAATGGTCTCGATCTCATCATCAAACAGATCTAAGCGCAGTGGGAACGGCTGCCCCATCGCAAAAATATCAATGATGCTACCACGTACTGCAAATTCACCAGGTTCAAACACATTCTCGACGGCACGATACCCTGCTTTTGCCAGTAGTTCGCGCTGAGTGTTGATATCAAAGGTATCACCCACACTCAGATCGAAGTGTTGACCAATCACCCAACTGGGCGGTGCCACACGCTGCATGAGCGTCTGTACAGATATGAGCAAGACACCTGATGTTGGCATGTCGGTAAGTAGGTTAATACGCTCACTGACAATATCTTGATGCGGTGAGAGCTCATCATAGGTTAAGGTTTCCCAATCAGGAAATACGTAAGCATCGACACCGCAAAACGCCAGTTCAGTCTCTATCTGATTCAACTGATTCTGATCACGGGTCACAACCACTTTTAGTCGATCTTCAACCTTCCATAGTGGCTCATTCACCAAACTTGCCAGCCACAAGCTACTGACTGCACCATGAACAGGGGCAAGCCAACGCTTCTGAGCGTCCTTAATAGGAAATAGCTGCTGATTAATAGGGGCAAAGGCGTCGGTCAAAGCAGTGATAGGCATAGCAGATAGAATCAAGGTTAGGAAACAGAAGGCTATTATACGAACATTTTGGCCATTGACCAAACCAATGCCGTAACGGTTTGTCAAAATCTACAAAAAGGCATGTTACTGTATCAATTTACCTCGTATTTATAACATCATTGAGCAGCTATTGCTAAAGTGATACGTGACAGAAACTTGTATTTTATTATCTTGAAAGCTAAAAGCCCCAGTCCTTACCTCTATATAGATAAAGATCGGGGCTTTTATATAAACGTAGTGTCACTGATAAACTGAGGCCGATTATTAGGCAGTCAAAGACTTGTCACTTGCAATAATGCCATTATTATCTGCATAGACAAACATACCAGAATTAAGAGTCAAGTCACCAAAGCTGATCTCTAAATCGGTCTGACCTTCATCTCGACGCGTAGATTTGCGTGGGATACAGCCTAATGCCATCACCCCGATATCCATCTCTGCCATGTCGTCAACATCACGCACACAGCCATAGACAATGACTCCAGCCCAACCATTGTCAATCGCTGACTGCGCAATCATATCTCCTAGTAGCGCACAACGCATAGAACCACCACCATCAACGACTAGTACTTTACCTTCGCCATTTTTATCTTTGCCATCGCTATTGAGCAATGCCTTAACTCGGCTATTATCTTCAAAGCACTTCACCGTCACGATTTCGCCACAAAACTTGTCTTTAGCGCCGAAATTATGAAACGACTTGCCTTCGATATTAGGTAAGCAAACTTGTGACTCAGGATTGGCGTCCAATAAATCACAGGTTACGAAGTTTCCTTTAGTCATTGCTGTTGATTCTGACATGGCTATACACTCCTTATTAAGGGTTTTTTATTTTTACTATTGTAAAAAGTCATTATTTTTAATTTGCTTAGGCTATTTTTAATATAGCCAAATACTGGTTATAGCATTTTTTATCTTATCTCGATTTTTTTACCCGCGTCATTGCCAGCATTTGTTTATTCTCGATGATATCCGTCGTATTTGGTACAGTCTCTTTACGAAATTTACTACGCTCATACACCTCATGCGCAGCCATTGCCATGGCGATTGCCACACGTTTTGCGGAAATAGGATGCAATCGCAATGACTCAGAAACCAAAGGGGAGATAAGCTGAAAAGCTTTTTGGCTGATACTCTCGAGCGGTCGACCTTTATGTCTACCCAATAACAATGAGGGGCGAAAAATCACTAACTGCTCAAAGCCTAAAGCCATGATTGATTGCTCGGTTTCTGCCTTGACTTGATTATACAAAAACCGGCTATCTTTATCCGCATTCATCGAAGACAATAAAAAGAAGTTCTTAATACCTTTGTCATGGCATAGTTTGGCAAAGCTCACATTGTAATCATGATCTACTTTTCTAAAGGCTTCATCGCTACCTGCTTGCTTTCTAGTAGTACCAAGACAACTAAAAGCATCCGTTGAGCGATCGACACCCACACTGGCAAACACTTCTGCTAAATTATCAAAATCGTTGACTTGATAAAAACGCATACTGGAGTTGATATAGCGCGGTGGACGCCGTGCAATCACAATTAAAGTGTCATAAATCTCACTAAGCTGCTTGATAAGATGCTGTCCTACCAATCCTGTCGCGCCAATTACAATCGCTTTTCGCTGCATACCCTGTCCGTCTTCTTTTGGTTTTAGTCTTATAATAAAATATCGTCTTAAAATATTACAGATGACACCGCTACCAATCATTTTAGGCAGGGTGTCAAATACATAGCCTTAATATAGTGATACTCTAAATTTCAAGGCAAGCTTTAGGCTATCATACCTAAGTTAAGCCCTAACAAAGGCGATTAATCCATAATATATTGTAAGAGACTTTATCACAGCTATCAGCATCAACTGAGTAGCAAAGGGCGCAGTTTATGCATAAAGCAATTCTAATCACAACTTCTTTACGCATTAGCAGTCAAATATATTGTCCTTAGTGCAATAATTTGCTAAGATGTTCGGCTTTACACGTCAACGCTATTTAATTATTCCAAATGGCTTTGACGCTTGCGATGAT
>JARIEH010000219.1 GCA_029256865.1 Psychrobacter sp. | reverse complement strand
AGTCATGAGAGGATAAAAATATTTGCGAGCATAAATATTATGTTGTTTTAATTTCTCAAAGAGCTCATCACGGCTCAGAGCAAAAGAAGAAGAGATTATGATTGGAAAGTATGAGTAGTTATCTTTATCTAAGTTAAGACGCTCAATACAAGTTATCCCTTCTATATCAGCTAACAGCTCACGGTAATAGTGATCAACTTTTTGGCGGGCTTGTAAGGTTTGATCAATGGTTTTTAATTGTAGTAGACCTAATGCAGCATGTACTTCACTTAACTTACCGTTCATTGAAACATCATTCACTGTCGTTTCATCAACGATGCCGAAGTTTTTTAGTTGATCGATATGTTGTTTCATTTCAGCGCTATGACAAACGATGGCACCGCCCTCAAAAGTATTGAAGACTTTGGTTGCATGAAAGCTGACCATGCTCAAATCACCATAATTTAATAAGCTTTGTCCTTTATATTTTGCGCCAAACGCATGTGCGGCATCATAAATGAGCTTTAAATTATGCTTATCCGCAACCGCCTGTAATGCCTCTACATCGCACGGAATGCCATAACAATGTACAGGTAAAATAGCGACCGTATTTTCTGTGACAGCTTTTTCTACTGCTTGGGGATCAATGTTTGATGTGACAGGATCAATATCTACAAAAACAGGGGTTAGGTTATTCCAAACGATAGCATGAGCGGTCGCAATGAAAGTATAAGGAGTGGTGATAACCTCCCCTTCTTTTAAGCCTAAAGCCTGTAGAGCTGTAATGAGTGCGATCGTACCGTTATTGAATAATGAGATATAATCAACACCAAGATACTCACACAACTCTTTTTCAAGTTGCTGATGCAGTGGGCCACCATTCGTTAATATTTTATTCTCCCAAATCTGCTCCAAATAAGGGATGAAATCTTTGAGATCTGGTAGTACAGATTGGGTAACATAAATGGGCTTGTTCATAATTCACCCTCTGCCAAAGAAATTAAATATTGGCCATAGCCATTCTTGCTCATGCTTTTGCCAATTTCTAGTACTTGCTGTTTGCTTAACCAACCATTATTTAGGGCGATTTCTTCTAAACATGCAACTTTGTAGCCTTGTCTTTTTTCGATGGTTTCTACAAAATGTGCTGCTTCTAGCAAGCTTTCATGTGTGCCAGTATCTAACCAAGCAAACCCTCGACCTAGTAACTCTACGTTTAAGTCGCCTCGTTCAAGATACATCTGGTTGACTGTGGTAATTTCCACTTCACCCCGTTCTGAGGGCTTTACTTGCTTGGCAATTTCGATGACATCATTGTCATAAAAGTATAGTCCTGTGACTGCAAAATTAGACTTAGGCTTTTTAGGCTTTTCTTCTAGTGAAACTGCTCGCAGATCTTCATTAAACTCGACCACACCAAAGCGCTCAGGGTCTTTCACTTGATAACCAAAAACAGTCGCCCCTGTGGCACGATTAACCGCTTTTCGCAACATGGTTGTAAACCCTAGCCCATAAAAAATGTTGTCACCTAAGACCAAGCAGACATTACTATCACCTATAAACTCTTCACCAATAATAAAGGCTTGAGCTAAGCCATCTGGACTTGGCTGAGTGGCATAACTGAGATTGATACCGAAATCACTACCGTCTCCAAGCAAACGTTGAAAGCCTTTTATATCTTCTGGCGTGCTAATAATCAGCACATCACGAATACCTGCCAACATAAGCACAGATAAAGGATAATAAACCATAGGCTTATCATAGATAGGGAGCATTTGCTTAGACACGCCTTTGGTAATGGGGTATAACCGCGTCCCTGAACCACCTGCTAAAATGATACCTTTAGTATCCATTATTCACTTACTCCTAATCTTTCGCGTTGGTAGCTGCCATCTTGCACTCGGCGGCACCATTCCAAATTGTTTAGATACCAATTAACTGTTTTGCGAATACCAGTCTCAAAACTCTCTTCTGGTATCCAACCTAACTCATTTTCAATTTTGCTAGCGTCAATCGCATAACGTAAGTCATGGCCTGGGCGGTCTTTTACAAAAGCAATTAACTTTTCGTAAGAGACATTATTTGCTTGAGGCTTGAGTTCATCTAAGATTTTACAAATAGATCTCACCACTTCGATATTCTGTTTTTCGTTATGACCACCAATATTATAGGTTTCGCCTATCACCCCTTCTGTCACTACTTGATATAGCGCACGAGCATGATCTTCTACAAATAGCCAATCGCGAATCTGATCTCCTTTACCATAAATCGGTAAAGCCTTACCATCTAAAGCATTTAAAATAACTAAAGGAATCAGCTTTTCAGGAAAATGGTAAGGACCATAATTATTAGAGCAGTTGGTTATTAAGATAGGAAAACCATAAGTACGGTACCATGCTCGAACTAAATGGTCAGAGCTTGCTTTAGAGGCCGAATAAGGCGAACTGGGTGCATAAGGTGTAGATTCAGTAAATAGGTCTGTCGTTCCTGCCAAATCACCATATACCTCATCTGTAGAAATATGATGGAATCTAAATTTAGATTTCTCTTCGGCATTGAGCTCTTGCCAATACTGGCGCGCAACCTCTAATAATGTATAAGTACCAACGATATTTGTGTTGATAAACTCCGCAGGCCCATCAATAGAACGGTCTACATGTGACTCTGCTGCCAAATGCATCACTAGGGTTGGTTTAAAGCTAACAAAAGCTACTTTTAACGCCTCTGCATCGCAAATATCGATCCTCTGAAATTGATACCTACTGCTACCTTCGATTTCTTTAAGTGACTCTAGATTGCCAGCATAGGTCAGTTTGTCTATATTTAAAACTTCATCGTCGGTATGTTTAATAATATGGCGAATCACAGCAGAACCGATAAAACCTGCACCACCAGTAACTAGTATTCTCATAACAATTCCATTGAACCTTTAGTGTTTTTGTCTAAAAAATCTGCTTCGGATAATTAACTCAGGTAGTTAAATAACCTTCGTTATAACCTTCTACAAAGTAAGCAAGCTCTTGTTTTAGCCATTCAACATCATGTGGCTGTGCTCTATGTATCAGCTGAGACAACATATTTTCGATGTCCATTAAAGGAAAGCTGTCTTCTATGGCTTGTTTAATCAGCGGATGATGTGTCTCTTCAACATTACCATCACCAATAATCAGTTCTTCATAAAGCTTTTCACCTGGTCTTAAGCCCGTAAAAAGAATTTCCATATCACCCTCAGGATTCTTCTTATCTTTTAGCTTATGCCCTGTCAGAAAAATCATACGTTTGGCTAAATCTACAATCTTTACCGACTCACCCATATCAAGCACAAACACCTCGCCACCTTTTGCCATTGCACCAGCTTGAATGACCAAACTTGCTGCTTCTGGGATAGTCATAAAATAACGTGTTACCTCAGGATGAGTGACAGTGATAGGGCCACCTTTCTCAAGTTGCTTGGTAAATAAGGGAATAACAGAACCTGATGAACCCAATACGTTACCGAAGCGCACCATACTAAAACAGGTTTTACTATCCATTTGGCTAAGCCCCTGACATATCAGCTCAGCTAAGCGTTTAGAAGCTCCCATGACGTTGGTAGGTCTGACTGCTTTATCCGTAGAGATAAGTACAAAGGTCTCAACCTCAGCCTGCATAGCCGCATACGCACAATGATAAGTACCTTTGGAGTTATTGATCACACCCTCAAATGGATTGCACTCAACAATAGGAACATGCTTATAAGCAGCTGCGTGATATACCGTATGTATTTGATGTTCCTGAAACACTTTCAGTAACTTATCTTCATTCGTTACATTACCTATCATTTGAATGATTTTAATTGTTTCATAAGCAGGATTATTAGCTTGTTGGATAGTCAGCTCTTGATGAATGACATATAAAGCATATTCAGAAAGCTCGTAAAGTATCAAACAACAAGGGTTATTCTTTATTATCTGTCGGCACAGCTCACTACCTATAGAACCACCAGCACCAGTGACCAGTACGTTCTTACCTGTGATATTTTTACTTAATAAAATGTTGTCAGGTTCAACAGTCTGACGATCTAATACATCGAGAATGTTGACAGGACGCATATTACTAACTGTAACCTTGCCATCAGCGATCTCATGCAAGCTTGGCAGCTGCTTGATTTTTACAGGAACATCTGAGAAATCATTGATTATCTGTCGGCGACGGTCACGACTGGCGGAGGGCATTGCCAAAAATATCTGTGAAATATTTTTTTTATTTATAAGCCATAGCACATTGCTAGCAGCATATATTTTTTTGCCAAATAGATAACCGCCTGCCACTTCTAAATTATCATCAATAAAAGCCACTACACGATATTTATCAGATCTCTCTAGACTTTCAAACAACTCTCTGCCAGCTTCACCCACACCATAGATAATGACGTTTTCACGAATATTACCATGACGATTTCTTTGCTCACCTTTACTAAGTGATAATACTTCGCGAATACTTAATCGAATACCCCATAACCATATAAAGAAGAAAAACAGATATAAAATAGGCACTGAACGTGGAATAAAAGCTAAGGCTTCAAAAGAATAAACTATTTCATAAAGCACGATAAGTACAACAAACATCTGCAATACCTTACGCATAGCAGTGTCAGAAAATATTCTCGATAACCCCTTATAAAATCCGATATAGTACAATCCGATGATAGGAGGTAGGGCAAAAATGCAGAGCGTTAGTACGCTAACATGGTTATCGATATAGCCATATCTTAGAGATAAAGCAAAGAATAGGCAGATTACTGACATCAAGAAATCTGCCACTATCAAAATAGTGCGCTTGACTCCTCGTGGCAGAGACAGTAGGCGTCTAGCATTACGTTGATACCAACTATCGTCAGCGTTGCTAGTGACAGAATGACTGTTCTTAGGCTTTTGGTTAGTAGACATAAAATTCAACTTATTAAGTTATTGCTATTTACTATGGCCATACGTATAAGCGTAGTTATAGCTATTTTTGTCCAGCATTCCTTGCTGCATACCGTTTAGTACAATGCCATCGACTT
>JARIEH010000262.1 GCA_029256865.1 Psychrobacter sp. | reverse complement strand
TTTATCAGCACTTAAAACTTTGGCTCCGTCATCCAAAAGTTGCCAAGCAGGCAGGGCAGGCAGGCGAGAAAATGACGGCACAGCAGCAAGAGGTATTAACGCGTCAGCTAAAAATGATTGAAGAAACGATTGAATATTTTGTAGGTGCTCAACAGACGTTAATATAGTCAGCGTAAAATAAAGCTGAGGTATTGATAGTTGGATAGATAATAGCTTGATACTGGAATAAACTTTCCTCGCTTGCTGTGCGCTTAGCACTCCAGAGGCTTCGAAAAGTTTATCCCAATAGTACTGTATCGCTTTTAAAGCGTTTTAATGATAGTGTCCATTTTCTTATTTTTATGAAGCGATATGCTGTATGAACTGTATCTTATTGCCTGAATCCGACATCTCGTTGCCTGATGCGCAAATTAATGATCCTGCGCAAATGACTCATATTCATAAAGTATTGCATCTACAGCTTGGTGACACCCTAAAAATAGGCGAGCTTGGTGGGCGTCTTGGTACAGCGGTTATTGATAAAATGACCCCTGATTATATACAGCTTGCTAATGTAAAGCTTGATACTGCACCGCCCCCTAAGCTGGATGTTACTGTGATTTTGGCTTTGCCACGCCCAAAAGTGTTGCGGCGCTTGATTATGGATATGACGGCATTGGGTGTACGTGATATCGTTTTGATCAACAGTTATCGTACCCAAAAAAGCTACTGGCAAAGTCCATTGCTGGCGCGAATAGATGAGTTTGTCCTGGAGGGTTTGCAGCAAGGTATTGATACGGTATCGCCGCGTATCAGTATGCAAAAACGCTTTAAGCCTTTTGTCGAAGATGAGCTGGCCAGTTTAATCACCCATGATGCTGTCGTGGCGCACCCTTACACTGATCTGTCATGGACACAGTATTTACGGCAGCGTTCTTCAAAGGCAGTATCATCAATAAAAGCAGCTTTACCGAGTGTGGTTTGTATTGGTAGTGAGGGTGGTTGGATTGATTATGAGATTGAGCTACTGACCGCGCAAGGTTGTCAGGCTGTGCATATGGGGTCAAGGATCTTACGGACGGAAGCCGCGGTCAACGTGCTGCTTGGGCAATGGCTATTACAGAATGAAGTATGATAAAGATATTAACCAAAACAAGGTTTAGTGAAGTCTATAAACGCTTAGAAAAATACTATTAGAGAAACCTTGCTAAGGGTTTGTTTTTTAGCAGGTTGTCAGGGATGACAAATGTATTGATAATTACTCTCATTTAGATTAGTATGTGGTTTAGTTTTTATGCCTGACTGTTTTTTTATTAGTTTTAATTTATGAGTTATAAAGATCAATCAACAGCTCATCACATAATGCTATTCATGTAATCTCACCTATCTATTATTTATCTATTTATCGCGCTAATTATGGAGAAAGCCATGTCATTGACTGCGATTACCGAGAACCTGTCGTTGTCTCGCCCTGTTAAAGCCACTTTGTCTGTTGCTATATTTAGCATGATGATGGGTCTTGTAGGCTGTAATAACGCCTCAACGCCTGCTGAAAATGCAGACACCGATTCGCAAACCCCTGCCCAAGAAACGGTAACAGATAACGCAGCGGCGGTGACTGATAATGATCAAGTGGTTACCATTTATTCATCACGTAATGAACAACTGATTAAGCCATTATTAGATAAATATACCGAAGCCACTGGCGTAAAAATAGAGTTGGTCACTGACAAGACAGGCCCCCTCATGGCGCGCTTGGAAGCTGAGGGCCAGAATACCCCTGCCGATATGTTATTGACGGTTGATGCGGGTAACTTATGGCAAGCAGCCCAGCAAGGACTGCTGCAGCCAGTCGCTTCGACGATACTTGAGAGTAATGTTCCTGCCAAATATCGTGATCCAAAAGGTCTATGGACAGGTCTGTCATTGCGTGCGCGTACCATATTTTATGATCCAAGCAAAGTAGACGCCAATCAGCTCTCTACTTATGCCGATCTTGCAGATCCAAAGTGGAAAGGTAAGTTGTGCTTGCGTACTTCAAATGCCGTCTATAACCAGTCATTGGTTGCCAGCATGATTGAGAACTTGGGCGCGGAAAAAACCGAAGAAATCATTCGTGGCTGGGTCGCAAACTTAGCGACGGACGTCTTTAGCAATGACACCAGTATGTTAGAGGCCATTGCCGCAGGTCAGTGTGAAGTTGGCATCGCTAATAGTTACTACTATGGCCGTCTACTGGATGAAAAGCCTAATTTCCCTGTGAAAATATTCTGGGCCAACCAAGGTACGACTGGGACACATGTGAATGTGTCAGGTGCGGGCGTGGTAACCAACTCAGACAATCCAGATGGTGCCCTCAAACTGATGGAGTGGCTATCTTCTGATGAAGCACAAGGTATCTATGCCAGTGCTGATAAAGAATACCCTGTCAAAGAAGGTATTGATGAGTCTGAGATGCTCAGATCTTGGGGTACGTTCACGCAAGATAATATCAATGTACAAAAATTTGGTGAATTGCAGACTCAAGCCATCCAAATGATGGATAAAGTGGGCTATAAATAATCTGTTATTAAGTATACAATTTGGCCTTTATGCGTATGACACGGTAGTATTTTTATTATGACAATGACAAAAGCTTCTACTAAAAAAGGTAGTGCTGTCAAAGAAGACGCTGTCAGTGACCATCATGCTATCGGTCAAGAGCATGTCATCTTTAAGCGTATTTTATCGAAATCAGCCCTAGGGCTGATTTCGTTGTTTATGCTGATTCCGATTTTAGTCGTGCTCTTTTCATGGACGCAGCCAGTCGCAGATATTTGGGTACACATGGCGGATTATGTGTTGCCACAAGTGCTTAAGAATACCGTTATCTTATTACTGATGGTAACGGTGATAGCTGGTAGTATCGGTACGGCATTGGCTTGGATCACGAGCATGTACCGCTTCCCAGGACAGCGGTTTTTTTCGTGGGCGTTGATGTTGCCGCTAGCGATGCCCGCCTATGTGTTGGCCTTTGTCACGGTGGGTATTGTTGATTTTAGTGGACCTTTGCAAACAGGCCTACGTGATTTGGGCTTTAGTACCGCGATACCATCAGTACGTAATGTCTGGGGTGCAGGGCTGATACTCTCTTTGGCGTTCTATCCTTATGTATACTTGCTGGCAAGGCAGGCTTTTTTATCGCAAGGACGGCGTGCGATTGAAGCAGGTCAAATGCTAGGGCTTAACCGTGGTAAAGTGCTGCTCCGACTGGCATTACCACAAGCGCTGCCTTGGATAATTGGCGGGTTGTTATTGGCCTGTATGGAGACCCTCGCAGATTTTGGTGCGGTCTCAGTCTTTAATGTCGATACTTTCACCACCGCTATTTATAAAGCATGGTTTGGGTTTTTTAGTCTCACCACTGCCGCCCAACTGGCTGCTTTGCTCATTGGGGTGGTATTCGTGGTGGTGTTCTTTGAGCAGTATTGGCAAGCGCGGCGCGGCAGTACAGTGACTCAAGGCAGCAATCGCCGCTTTGAGACCAGCAAAGCTGCCAAAGTTGCGATGACGCTATTTTGTACGACCGTGTTTTTGAGTGCGTTTTTAATACCTTTTTTACAGCTTCTGTATTGGACAGCGATGAATTTTCGCCAAGATTTTGATGCGCGTTACATCGATTTTGTCACCAATAGTCTTATGATAGCGGGTATGACGACGCTGCTCATTGCCTTCCTTGCGGTCATCATTGCTTGGA
>JARIEH010000070.1 GCA_029256865.1 Psychrobacter sp. | reverse complement strand
CCGTTTTCAGCGGCGATAGCAGATAAGATGTCAGTCATAGTAATCCTTGGTAAGTATAAGCTGCTGTAAATTCAGCAAGCTTGATGCATACCACTGATAACCGTTCACCACGCTGCATTTATAAAATGATGGTCTTACCCTAAAAAGGTTTAACAATCAAAAGCCAAGCTGATAAAGCTTGTCAATATTATAAAGGCGTTCGTGCTGTCTGACGTATTTTGGTGGTAGTGCCGAGTGTCTCATCCTTGTTTGCTAAAAGCGCATTATCCATGCTTTGTCCAAAGCAGATAAAGGCTGGTAACAACCAATCTAGCCCACATATGGGCGAGTAGATAAGATATGAGTCAAAAATAACGTGTTTTTCAATAGATATGAAGGGTTATTTAAGTACACAAAATCATCGGCAACAATTACTTATGGTCATCCTAGACCCAAAATCGCAGGCGATGTTATCAATCTCATAATTCACGCTAGTCTCTGCTAACGTGGGGACGCAGTATAGCACAGTAAACTTATAATAACTGCTTTATTTTTAATTTTTCTAAAGACGCGCCTATTTATGACCAACAACCCTCTGTGAGAATGATTGGCAAGCTCTAGACGACTGCTTTGTGACAGGCCAAAAAACTGAATGAAATATAAAGCCATTATCAGTGAAGAGTCCCTGTCACCTAAGCATCCCAGTAATTGCTTAACCTTAGATAGTTTTTACTTCCGATACGTAAGTGGGGAGCTGCCAAGTACCACCCGCTTCAACCATACGGCAAAGCCCTGTCGTGCCTTCATAGCTTTTGACAAAGCGTTTACCTGTCCAGATCCAGTCAACTCTCGACAAGCAGTCACCAATACCGCGGCCTTTTTGTACTGAGCTTATTTTACCATCAGCATACTCTGTTGCATCCGTGGTCACGAGCGTAGGATTATAAGGCCTGCTGTCATTAATCACCCACATACCAGCTCCTGAGTTGTAAGCACTGGTCCAACAATTATGCTGTACAAGGAGATGTGTATTATTTAAGCGATTAACACGCCATGATGAGCTGTCAGATAAATTTGGACAGTCAGTGCTGATATCTTTGATAGTACCTTTTACCAACTCGGTGAGCTGTGAGGATCTCATGCTGAATTTTTTATTACTATTTGGACTAGAGCTTGGAACCACCAGTTGTAGCTGCGGTGCAGGCTTCGGTGCTAACACACTCCTATTGGACTTAGTGGGTGCATCAGTATTTACAAAAGCACTCGGCGTTCCTACTCGCCCTTGTACTTCATCCGCTTTTAGCATCACAGCGGCCGCACCTTTGTCAGATAGCTGCCAACGTGTGTTACGCAGTGCCAACTCGACTTTACTCGATTTGGTCAATGCTTCAAGCAAAGCTGTGACCTGCGCTGATGTCAATTCCGCATCTCCGGCTGCAGTCAAAAAAGGCTTGGTTTCACCCAAATCTTTATCATCGATGACCAGTGAGATACGATGACGTCTGCCCAATTGTAGCAAGGCTTTGGTAGAGCTCTCTTTAGCTGCACCGATCTTAACGCGGCCAGTCACATTCGCATTACTGCCTGCACGGCGGGTCAATAAAACCGATACAGGGAGCTCGCTATTACTTTCCGCTTGATAACCTGCCAGCCGACAGGTACGTGTATTGTCGCACACCACTTGCCAGTCCTGATGAGTCATCTCCACTGCTGATGATGCAGCCGCACTCATTGGGCTGATGGCAGCGATAATGATGGTCAGCAGCATTGAAAGCGTCAGCTGATATTTTAAGATATTGGTTTTTAAAGGATTGTCCATGAATTTTTTATTTCTCACTGCATCAATTAGCCATACAAAATGGTTTTTTTATTAGTTTGAGTATGAGTAATATAACTACTATTAAGGCCCACTGTTAAATGTGACTCTGCATTTTGCTCATGTGCTACAATCTTAACGCACTGATATTTCATCTTGTTATACTAATGTAGCATTATGTAATTCCATAAGCAAACGACTTTAGTCGAATAAGGGCTAATTGTCGTTTTAATTCAATAAGTAAAAATAAGACTAATAAGCATGGCACCTATTAGCCTTATAAACATGGACAAATTATGGTATTTTTCTTAGCAAATATTCCCTAAAACCGTTTTATCCAATAGGGGCTAACTCTAGCTCTACTGCTCTTTTCACCGCAGGTCGCTCGGCTATTTTTTGTGCCCAATGTTGGACATGAGGATAATCATTCACTTGCAAAAAATCAGCAGCGTCATAGAGTTTTCCGAGTGCCAATTGACCATACCATGCCCAAATAACGATATCTGCAATGTTATAAGCAGCCTCGCCATTACCACACATATATTCACTATTTTTTAGATGTCGATCTAAAACGTCAAGTTGACGCTTGGTTTCCATGGTAAAGCGATTAATGGGGTATTCCATCGGTTCGGGCGCATAAGCATAAAAGTGCCCAAAGCCACCGCCTAAATAAGGAGCGCTACCCATTTGCCACATCAGCCATGATAAGCACTCGGCACGAGCTTTGATGTGCGCTCCATTCGCGAGTGGTACAAACTTACCAAACTTTTCTGCAAGGTATAGCGCAATCGCTCCCGATTCAAAAACATGAATCGGTTTGCCATCTTCTGTATCGGCAGAGTAATCAACCAAGGCTGGTATTTTAGAGTTGGGGTTGATAGAGACAAAATCTGAGCCAAACTGATCGCCTTCAGAGATGTCAATTTTATAGGCATCATATGCCGCGCCTTTGATACCAAGCTCAGCCAATTCTTCTAAAAGGATATTTACCTTAACGCCATTCGGTGTATTGAGTGAATACAACTGCAGCGGCGCCTTTCCTACGGGCAACACCTTTTCATAGCGTGCGCCAGCAGTAGGACTATTGGTACTAGCGAATTTACCGCCATTTTCTTTATCGTTCGTCCACACCTTCGGCGGTATATAGCCATTAGTACTGGTATCGCTCGGTGTATTGGTATTGTTATTAGTAGCACTCATAATCTGTCCTTTTTTATTTTAAAAATAAACCTGATGAACGGTTTAAATGGCACACAAATTATTGGATGTTTCGATCATTCAAATGAGTATCGATTGAATTGGGGACATGCCGTCAGGTCTGTTGATTTTCAACACAGCCTCTATAAGTATATAACAGTCTTACTATAACGAGTGTCTATCCGCTTCTCAAAGCCGCTCATGTAATGAATGTAGTGGTTTATAATCTGTGTGAATCACGTTATCATTGACGTTTTTTGATGAGGGGCGCTATAGAATTCATCTATTATAAGAGAACTCTATAGCGCCCCAAGCCGCCATCAGCATTCAGTTTTTGGCAGCTTTTATCTGTTTTATGGTGATGTACATATGGTGACGCTCACAGAGACACAAAGTAAATATTTGCCCTATGTACTGGCGGTGGCACTATTTATGCAGATTTTGGATGCCACTATCTTAAACACCTCACTCCCACAGATGGCACAAGCGCTGGGTGAATCACCTCTTAAAATGCAATGGGCGGTGATCAGTTATGCCTTAACCCTGGCTATTTTCATTCCGATCAGCGGCTTTTTGGCAGACAAATATGGCACCCGTCGTGTTTTTCTATCCGCCATTGTCATCTTTTCTATTGGGTCATTACTCTGTGCGGCTGCGCCTACTTTAGGCTTCTTGGTAGGTTCCCGTATTGTACAGGGCATTGGCGGTGCCATGATGACACCTGTTGCGCGCTTAATATTAGTAAAGTCGTACCCACGTAATCAGCTCCTTACTGTCATGAACTTTGCAGTGATACCCGCACTGATCGCTCCTTTAGTAGGCCCTGTACTTGGGGGTTATATTGTTGAGTACACCAGTTGGCATTGGATATTTTTAATCAATATTCCGATGGGGCTGGCGGGTTTTATCATCGGTAAAAAACTGATACCCGCGTTATTTGAAGATACTAAGCGTCTAGACTGGTTGGGTTTTGTGTTATTTGCCGCCGCGGCATGCGGGTTCACACTTGCCGTCGAGTTTGGCTCACAGGTTGGACGCGGTGTTTATGGTCTCATCCTGGCCGTTGCTGCCAGTATTTTATTAGGCGCTTATGTCGCCCATGCCAAACGCCGCTCCGCGCCTTTATTTCCATTAAGCCTGTTTGACATTCGTACCTTTCGAATCGGTATCACGGGTAACCTATTTACCCGACTGGGCATCAGCGCTGTGCCCTTCTTACTGCCATTATTACTGCAAGTGGTGTTTGAATACTCCCCTTCTAAGGCAGGTTGGCTACTTGCCCCTATTGCTATAGGAGCGATGGGCATTAAACCTTGGGTCAGTAAAATAATCCAACGTTACAGTTATCGCATCGTTTTGGTCTACAACACTACGTTGATCGGCATATTGATTATCTTATTGGCCCAATTCAACGACCCATCAAATTGGTTGTGGTTCATTCCCCTCTTGATCGTAATGGGCGCTTGTAACTCCATGCAGTTTAGCGCCATGAATACCATTACCATTGGGGATCTAGAAGGCACACAAACCAGTAGTGGTAATAGCCTGATGGCGGTCAATCAGCAGTTGGCCATCAGTTTTGGCATCGCTTTTGGTGCCGCAGTACTGAACTTATTACGAGAGCAGTTTCATCTCGATACCCTAACTGCTTTTCAAACCACTTATTGGATCCTTGGGTGTCTGACCATTCTGTCTGGCTTATACTACTTACGTCTAAAACCTGAAGATGGTCGTGGTTTATATTGAAAACCAACGACAGATAAAAGCCGTTTGTATTTTAAAAATTCATGAGTTTTAAACACAAAAATGCCAGCAGAGACTTAGACAAGTCAATTGACGACTTATCAAAGCACATGCTGGCGCGCATCATCTGTTTTTAAGGCGTATTATCCTCATGCATTTGTGATTGGATATAGCGCTCCACCCCAATGCTTTTAATCAAGTCCTCTTGGGTCTCTAACCAGTCCTGATACTCTTCATTAGCATCTTTTAAAGTGACTAGTAGCTGACGAGATACGTAGTCACGCTGGCTCTCACATAAGGTAACGGCATCAGTAATGATGGTGAATTTTTGCTTTTCTAGGCGTAAATTACAGTCAATAATCTCTGGTACATCTTCACCCACCAATACTTTACCCAACTCTTGCAAGTTTGGTAAACCCCCTAACAATAAAATACGCCCAATCAGATCATCCGACCACTTCATTTCGGCAATGGACTGCTTATATAACGACTCATTAAGCGCCTCCAATCCCCAATGCCGTGCGATACGAGCGTGCAAAAAATACTGGTTTATCGCAATCAGTGACTGCCCAAGCACCTTATTTAGCGCCTGAATGACCTCTTTGTCTCCTTTCATTACTGACCTCCCTTTAGAGTTACTTTGTGTTATTACTGGTCATATCTCTAGTGAGATTAATTAAGATTAGGAGTGACTTCAGCCATTTGACTTTGTAAGTAATTGGACAAACCAATCATATCGATGAGGCGCAACTGTTGTTCTAGCCAATGTGCATGGTCTTCCTCAGTGTCTTTGAGCTGCTCAACCAATATTTCACGTGTGACATAGTCATGCTCCTCTTCGCAGAGGGCAATACCTTCTTTTAAATGCTGTTGGACTTGATATTCCAAATCAAGATCGAACTGCAACATTTCAGGCACCGTAGTTCCGATGTTGATCTCATTGACGGCCATTTTAGGCGTGCCACTCAGCATTAGGATACGGCGGATAATAGCTTGAGCGTGCAGGGTCTCATCTTCCATTTCATGGTTGATACGATCGAACAATTTGCCATACTGCCACTCCGCGTACATCTCTGAGTGAATAAAATATTGGTCACGCGCTGCCAACTCTCCACCCAACAAAAAATTCAAATATTCTATGACTTTTTGGCTACCTATCATGACGTGTGCTCTCCTATAAAACTATTACAGTAGCACAAAATGCTACGAGCAGATTAGGAATATCAATCTGAGTGCAATTAAAGTAGGTAATCTCTATACCGCATAAGCCAAAACATCAAGCTTGGCATGGTGCTCATCTAAGTAATCACTGACCATTGGTTCACAACATCCGCAACAAGTTGCAACGTTAAGGGTCTGTTTTAGACCAGCAAGCGTATCCACTCCTGACGCAATAGCAGCCTTAATTTGCTTGTCGTTTACGTTGTTACAGATGCATACATGCATGGCTTCTCTCCTAAGGATAGGAACAATATTTATTTTGATGACGATAAACGTGATGCTTTTTTGCAAAAATCATTCAGCAGACAATTAAATGGGCGAACGAAGGCATCAGGTTCTTACTCTATTTACTTATGATAACGATAATCATTGTTATTATCAATAACTTTTGAGGGGAGTTAATTTGCTTTACGGAGTTTGATTATGCAGTGCGTTTTGTATTTATGTAAGTGAATACTAATTCTTATAGTGGCTTAATGTAATCGATATTCCTCATATAGATGAAAGGTGTTATAATACAGATAATCGGTAAAATATTGATAATTACCATTAAATTAAATCTTACTAAACAGATTAATATTGGTATATTTACCGTTAAGCATATACAAAAATTATTATTTGCTAAATTGCAGCCGTTACTTATATGAACTGTTTTGTGGGCTATATTCCTTTGATGGTTAATAGAGCTGCTCAGACATTACTAAGTGCAAATGATAGTTCACTAGTCATAGAGATATTATTCAGATCTCATCACTACTTGGAAACCCTTATTTATGTCTAACCATATTCACATAGAGCCGCTAGAGTTATTTAAAGTGCTTTCCGACCCTACTCGCCTCAAACTATTTCAGATACTTTATCAAAAAGAATCTCGCTGTGTGGGCGAATTGGTTGAAATGCTCGACCAACCGCAACCAACCATATCACGCCATCTGAATCATCTCAGAAAACTAGGTATTCTTAGTTGTGTGCGTGATGGAACCTGGATGTGGTATGAAGTCGCCGATAATCTACCTGAGTGGTGCTTAGAAATCTTAGAAATTACTTATCATGCTTTAGATTATAAAGTCCATACTGAAGAGATGTAACTTCTGGATGGTAAGCCTCTTTCTTAAAAAGTCTTTCTATTAAAAGACCTATCATTATCGATAGGTCTTTTTTTATGGGCTATCCACCTGTTTTAGTACGATCAGCACAAAATTACTATACCAAGTCTAGGAAGTCACTGACAAAGGCGTTGGCTGGCTGGTGTATCAGCTCCTCTGACGTCCCGACTTGCTCGACGCGACCATGGTTCATCACCACAATCTCATCCGATACTGCCCGCGCCTCTTCTTGGTCGTGGGTTACCATAATGCTAGTAATACCAAGCTCATGGTGGATATTCTTTAGCCAAGTGCGCAGCTCTTTACGTACCTTGGCATCGAGCGCCCCAAACGGTTCATCAAGTAATAGCAGTTTTGGCTTTACTGCCAAAGCACGTGCCAGTGCAATACGTTGACGCTGACCACCTGATAACTGATGCGGGTAAGCATTGGCAACTTGCGGCAACTGTACTAAGTCTAGCAATTCAGCAACGCG
>JARIEH010000243.1 GCA_029256865.1 Psychrobacter sp. | reverse complement strand
TTGATCCACCTTATCCATCACATAGTCTAAATAATGTAACGGGGTGGCAGGGTTTAATACCAAGCCACATTCCGCGCCACCATCTTTGATAAGCTGTAAGGATCGATCAACGTGCCCGCTGGCTTCTGGATGGAAAGTGATGATGCTAGCACCCGCCTCTAAGAACTGTTCAATCATCCCATCGACAGGGCTGACCATCAGATGGACGTCGATGGGAGCATCGATACCGTAGTCACGCAGTGCTTTGCAAATCATACTGCCAAAGGTCAGATTGGGTACATAATGGTTGTCCATGACATCGAAATGGATGACATCCGCACCAGACTCCAATACCCGCTCGACCTCTTCACCAAGTCTGGCAAAGTCAGCAGATAAGATGGAAGGGGCGATTAGATAGGGTTTAGAAGGACTGATCATAATTGAGTTACCTAATTCATGGGTATATAAAATTTTGGGACGTATTGAATATTCAAAGAACTAGCGCTGCTTATATTGGGTCTTACAATAAGCACGACCGACTGCAAATGAACGCTTCGCTTGATGCTTAGTCGCACGATTGGTCACGCGCTGACGCCATGAGCGAAAAGACGACGGTTTTAGCTGATGGCGCATCAGTCTAATAACCGCGCCTTCATTGAGCCCATAGCTATGTTCTATCGCTGCAAACGGAGTTCTGTCTTCCCAAGCCATCTCTATCACTCGTGAGACTTGCGTATCATCAAGCACTCTATCGCCAGCGTCATTGCATGACTGTGCGATAAGTTTGTGTGATTTGATGAGGCTGATCTGTTCACCATTACCATCAACATGCGCACTGGCATGCTGCTTGTGTTGTAAAGCAGCCTCCATGTCGGCTTGCATAGTTGCAAGCGTTGACTTAGCCTCCACACTCGCTGCTAAATCTTGATAACTTGCCATAAAACCTACCTTTTAATGCTTAAAAATAACAAGAGATCAAACTCTAATTTAGCTGCGCCATGCGCCAATGATGCTCAATATGATCATTTATTACTGTCTGGATAAAGTAATAACTATGATCGTGGCCTGCCTGATAGCGTAGTGTTAACGGCTGATTGGCTTTTTCACAAGCCTGTTGTAGCTTTGCCGTTTGTAGCTGTCCTTCTGCTAAAAAGTTATCAGCAGCGCCCTGATCTACCAAGATACTCGAATACTGACGTCCGACCGTAGCAATGGTATGTGCTGCGTCAGCTTGTGCCCATAGCGCCTTATCATCACCGAAGTACTCTGTATAAGCAGCCTGCCCCCATGCCGACTCGCTAGCGGCACAAACAGGTGACAATGCTGAGACACTGACAAACTTACTGGGGAATTTAAAACCTAGTAATAATGCTCCATGACCACCCATAGAGTGGCCTGTCACACCGATACTACTAATCGCAAACTCAGAGCGCAATAGATCATAAAGCTCATCAATGATATAGCTTTGCATATTGAAGTTTTGTGCCCAAGGCGCGCGCGTTGCGTCGACGTAATAGCTGGCACCCTGACCGACAAAATAACGCTCATCATTCGGCACTTCATCATCTTCGCTACTGCGAGGAGAGGTATCTGGTGCGATAAATATCATACCAAGCTCACTACATCTTTGTTGAAAGTGCGCTTTATGAGTGACATTATCCGCGTTACAAGTCAGACCTGACAAATACAGCACTGCAGGACAGCGTTGTCCTAATAGAGCCTCATCTGGTAGGTAAATACTAAACGTCATTGGGGTCTTGGTAGCCGTTGATTCGTGACTATAGTAATGCTGCTCCCCATTAAAACAGCGATTCACACTGATTTGTGTCAGCTGAGTATTAGCAGATAAACTTTTATTGTAAGCATTATTCATAATTAACATCCTATTTATCAAAATTAAAAACAAATGATGATTTATAAAGTTGTTTAATAAACCAAAGAGTGAGCCCTAAAGAGCGATTAAGGTATATTTAATAATCAGTAATCGTTGTAGTGACTGGCAGACTAGTATTAGTAGCATCTTCAGATAATATGTCAATAGCGCCATCGTCAGTAACCCTTGCTACTGGAGGACGTGTTTTATCAAACAACACTTGCTCAAATGCAGGCAAGGCCGTTTCCATTAAGCTACCAACGATCATTTGCGGCTCGGATGGCTCAAAGCCCATAAAACTCTCACGTTCACTGACACGCAGACTGGCATCTTTAAAAGCAGCAGAAAAGCTGTTGCTTTCACGCAGACTCTCAGAAAAAAACGCTTGGCCAAAATAGGTCATCTCCGCGGTATTGGTACAGCCAAACGACATCTTATCCGCCGCTGAAGCAGTAATGACCACGGTAGTAGGTGACGTCAGCTCGTCAATAAACGAGCCTGAATAACAAGCAGATACCACAATCACTCGCCAACGAATACCTGATGCGTCCAGTGCCTCACGTAACCAGGTGGCATCCAGATTTTCCATCTCAAGCGGTGGGTTCGATAAATGAATGAAATCTTGATCACCATGTGAAGATAGCGTCATAAAGAGCACATCTTCATCCGCATTCATTTGCTGACCAATCCTCTTTAACCCTTGCAAGATACTGGTCTTAGTCGCCACTGGTTCATCTAGCCAGCTATAAGTATTATTAATCAGCGCCAATGAATAGCCACTGGTACCAAAGCGCACATCAAACAATTCCCGTACTTTATTAATCTCGGAACGAAAGACATCCAGCTCAGAAAATCCAGCAACCCCCATAAAATACCAATCACTCTTGCCTGGTATGCTCGGATCGATACCCGCTAACGCCTGTTGCAGTAACTGTGGCTGTTTGTAAAGCGCCGCTTCTTCTAATACAGGCTGTACAGGGATTTGCTTAAAGATGGGTTGATCGGCGACGTTACGCTGCCAGATGGTCAATAGCGCAACTGCCCCTACCAATATAATGATACGCTCCCACCATGGTGTGCGCTGCCTGCGGGCAAAAATCCATAATAATGCCAAGGTTTGCCATAAAAACAGCACTAAGAATAAAATGGGTAAAAATGAATAAGTCCAGTCCGGCAGCCAGTTCTGACTACCCAAAAACTGCACCAAGCTTTGCAATAGCGCAGATAATGTATCAGCCACCAACCATAATACTACCGGTACAAACAGTAGCATTTGGTTACCCGAGCGACGCGCTAGAATAATACCACTTAACAAAATAATCATTGGCCAAATCAGATAACTGACCAGTCCTTGCTCATTAAAGACGCTACCAGTTTCAGCAGCCAACCAAGAAAACAGCACGTTACTGCTTAATGCCAGTAATGCGAATAAGGCAAACTGTACAAAGGTTGGTTTCACCCAAGAAAACGCGCGCGTTGACCCTACCAACATCCATAATGCAGCGATGATATTAGCAGCGAAATTGAGCGAGAAGCGTTGAAGTGAAATGGTTTTTAGCGACGAGAGTGACAAAGACTTAGACCTCTATCCAGTCGAGAGAAATGGCTATCGTTATCTTAATAACATAACCTTATAGTTTATCCTGCTAACCTCTCACAATTGTAACGGATTGTCAGCCAAGACTATAAGCATAATTTGTAAAAGTCACATAATTTGGGGATGTTATTGAGTGAAGATTTTATCTCATCACATCCTCTTCTAATTGATGATACTTCTTAGCAATAAAAAAGAGGTCTTGAATTTAAGACCTCTTTTTTAATCTATTAGATACTATCTCATTAACAGCTCATTAACGCGCTTAAGGTAAGCAGCCGGATCTTCTAATTGACCGCCATCAGCCAATAACGCTTGGTCAAAAATCACTTGCGCCAAATCATCAAATTGCTCGCTACTCTCAAGCTTTTTAATTAATGGATGATCAGGGTTCACTTCTAACGTCGGCTTACTTTCTGGTACGTCCTGCCCCATTTGCTGTAGCATTTGAATCATTTGTGGCGACAGCTCCCCTTCACCAACCACTAAACATGCTGGGCTATCGACCAAGCGCGTTGAGACTTTGACATCTTTTGCGCGATCGCCCAATGCGGCTTTAAGTTTATCAACGACTGGCTTCATGGCCTCCACAGCTTTCTCAGCTTCAGCTTTTTCCGCTTCGTCTTGCAGGTCGCCCAAATCAACCGCCCCTTTCGCGATATTTTGCAGCGGGGTCTCATCGAATGAGGTTAAGAAGTTCATCGCCCATTCATCAACACGGTTGGTCATCAAGATAACTTCGATGCCTTTTTTCTTAAACAGCTCAAGTTGTGGACTGTTTTTTGCCGCCGCAAGGTTATCCGCCGTTAGATAATAAATGGCTTT
>JARIEH010000290.1 GCA_029256865.1 Psychrobacter sp. | reverse complement strand
TTGGTAATCGCGTTCAAAGCACGAGCATGCTTGATGATACCACCGATAAAGTATAGCGCAGTTTCTGACAAGCCCGCATATTCATCACCTGAGAAGGTATTGACGCCGTCTTTTGAGATAGAAATATGCACGTGCATACCCGAACCATTATCACCAACCACGGGCTTTGGCATAAAGGTTGCGGTTTTACCAAACTGATGGGCAACGTTATGTACTGCATATTTTAGATACTGTACTTCATCGGCTTTACGAACCAAAGTATTAAAAGCAACGCCAATTTCTAATTGGTTTGGTGCAACTTCATGATGATGGACTTCGATGCAGCCTTCGCCAACGATATCTTCGATGCGCTCGCACATGACCGTACGCATGTCGTGTGAGCTATCAACGGGTGGTACGGGTACATAAGCACCTTTGACTCGTGGGCGGTGACCCATATTGCCCCACTGATAGTCTTTATTGGTTGACCATGCCGCTTCTTCAGCGACAATTTCGTGGCTCACACCAGACATCTCAATAGACCATTTCACTTCGTCAAACACAAAGAACTCAGGTTCAGGACCAAAGTAGGCGGTATCGCCAATCCCCGTTGACTTTAAGTATTCCTCAGCACGGCGCGCGATAGAGCGTGGATCACGGTCATAGCCCTGTAGCGTTGATGGCTCGATAATGTCACAGGTTACCACCACAGTAACGGCATCAAAAAACGGGTCGATAAAGGCGGTCTCTGGATCAGGTCGCAAGATCATATCTGAGGCTTCGATGCCTTTCCAGCCAGCAATAGAGGAGCCATCAAACATTTTGCCATCTTCCATCACTTCTTCGTCAACGGTATGGGAGGGAAAGCTCAGGTGATGCTCTTTACCGCGGGTATCAGTGAAGCGAAAATCCACCCATTTGGCATTAGACGATTTGATAAGATCCAGTAATTTATTCGACATGAATAGTCTCCGTTGTGATTATGATGTTGTTACGTTCTGATGTTGTTACGTTCTAAGGTGCTGTGCTCACACAGTGCTGGCGCTATTTTAGCAATATCTGATCAATAATGCTGAACTGTTATAATATCCTACTCTGGCTCGTCTACTATTTTGACTATATATATAAGGTTAAGTTTAAAAAAAGAAAGTGTCATCACTAGGCCGAAAGGCTCAGCTAAAACCCTATACACCAACGCTACCATAGCCCTGGCCATGATAAGCAACGATGAGAAGTCTAAAAATAACAGGGCTAATTTATAAGACCCAGACATTATGCACAATAATAACCTGTGTTTATATAAAATCTGCGCCAAATCAGTGCCAGTATGTTTTAAGAAGTTAATGTGGTGAATCTAACCAAATTGGTATTATTTTTCTAACAAAATACCCGATTATTACGGGCAAGTCTTTGGACTCATTTTAATATCGACAATGGGATCAAAATTCTCATCTACATAATTAAAGACTAAAATATGCCCATTCGCTGGCATGAAATTTTCAGAGAGATAATCGTCATCGCAAAAATCTTTGATTGAACGCTCAGATAAGAACTCTTCTTTGAGCATCCTCTTCTCTAATGCAGTAAATGCTATGGTGTAACGATACGTGAACTCACTGAAGTAAGGGCTCATAAAGACGCGCTCAACCTGCAGCTGATTATTTACCTTCATGGGCAAAGAGGCAGCAATAGCATTGGTTACTGAACCAAAGTAGTCTGCTGCTAACGCCAAATTCGTATATTTCAGTGTGTTATCAATAATTCCATGACGGACCAGCTCTTTATCAGTCTCCGATAACTCTACAGCGACAGCATAGGCGGGCATAAAAAATAACAGACCACATAACACCGCTCTATAAAACCGTTTCATCTCTTACCTCTTAATTTTTAAATAGCTATAAAATTTCAATAAGTAGAACAGTAGCTACCCAAATTGCGACTACTAACTATAACCGTCATTTCCTGCTGACAGAGGCACAAAAAATAACTGCCAATCAGTCGCCGCGTTTGATACCTTGCAGAATAGTGGTAAGATACAAAGCTTAATAAAATTCTTGCCGATTGCATCGAGCAGTGACAAACATTACTATTGAGCCATTCAAACAAATAGTAAGCCTGCGCTTATAAGCACCACCACATCAATAGGTTGAAACCATAATGATTCTGATGATCGATAACTACGACAGCTTTACGTACAATATTGTACAGTACTTC
>JARIEH010000173.1 GCA_029256865.1 Psychrobacter sp. | reverse complement strand
AAAAGTCCGCCAGCATGCAAATACTGCGGAGCATATTCCACAATATGCTCAATATCTGCCAAGCCATGATTGCCAGCGCTCAAAGCGCTCATAGGTTCCGCTTGTAAACGGCTTAAATGCTCATCGGCCTCATCGATATAAGGCGGATTTGATACAATCACATCGAATAACGCTGCCGCATGAGTAGGTAAGTTTTGATACCAACTGCTCTGCACCAACTCAATATTGATAACATCATGCATGGTGGCATTGTGCTGCGCAACCTTCAGTGCTTCTAGCGATAAATCAACCGCCACAACCTGCCATCTACCTGATATGCTGCCATGACTGCTGTTATTCAACTCATGCGCCAAGCTAACAGCAATACAGCCTGAACCAGTACCCAGATCTAGTAAGCGCTTTGGTTTATCATCATCTGCGCTCTTTGGCTGCGCTTTTATCCCATTCAATACTTGCTCAACCAACACTTCAGTGTCAGGTCTAGGAATTAACGTATGCTCGTTGACGGTAAAGTTGAGCGACCAAAACTCTTGCTGTCCCGTTAAATAAGCGAGCGGTGTACCAGCCCGCATTTTAGCAACGCCAGTATTGAACTGCTCAAGCTCACGAGCCGTTAGCTGATACTCATCCTCTGTGATTAAAAATATCGCAGGCTTATCTATAACATACAACAGCCAATCAGTGAACCAAAATGACGGTAACGTGCTTCCTGAAGCCTCATTTGTTAGTTGCTGAATCTGCTGCTTTATTTGACCAACGCTAGAGACTGCCATAGATAACTCGTAAAAATACTGGGTAAAGGTTTAAGTAGCAAGATGACTAATGGTTTAAATAGCACCTTTAAGTAACAGCGCAGCTGATAGTTTTAGCTACTCTGTGGCGCGTGGTGGCTCTTTGGTATCGATTAGGTTTGGATTGGCTTTGGTTAATTTATTATGCATGCCATCGCCGCCAGTACCACCGTCATCATCACCATAAATATCGTCGTTATCGCCAATGACAATGTGTTTATCGACAAAGTAAATCAATGCCAAAATAGGAATACCAATCGCGAATGTGAAGACAAAGAAAAATGGATAGCCCATATTGTCAACAATAGCACCAGAGTAGCCACCCATCACCTTAGGTATTAAGGTCATTAGTGAGGAGAAAATAGCATACTGCACGGCAGTAAAGCGAATAGAAGTCAACGCTGACAAGAAGGCTATAAATACCGCACTAGCAAGACCTGCGGCCAAGTTATCAAATATCACTGCCATATACATGATTGGCAAACTGCCTGGATTATAGGTTAACACCACAAACAATAAGTTGGTGGCACAAGCCAAGATTGCCCCAATCATCATGGCATGCATGATACGAAAGCGCTGTGCCAGTAGACCTCCTAAAAAGCCGCCAGCAATGGCCATGATCACGCCAACCAATTTCACGGCATTGGCAATATCTGTTTTGCTAAAACCCATGTCTTGGTAAAAGACGTTTGATATTACCCCTGCCACAATATCTGAGATACGGTACAAACCAATAAGCGCTAGGAGTAAGAAGGCTTTTTTGCCATAACGTCTGAAGAAATCTAAGATTGGTTCAACCCAAGTTGCCATCGCCACTTCTTTTTTAACCAGTCCCACTTGTACTAACGCATAGCCTGCTACTATCGCTGCCCCTAAGCTTAGCAGCAGATGCAGTGTTTCTATAAAGAAGTTAGAAAACGCCCCTTCAAATTCTGGCAATACTTGGCCAGTCAATACATAGGCCGCGATAAAGGCGATGACTGAAAACACGAACAGCGCTACCAATCTTACATAGTCTTCGCGAGTTTCGGCAACCAACGGCGCTTTATTGATTATTTTGGGTTGATTGATCATGAAGTACAACAGCAACAAGGGGGCACAAGCGACCAAAGCTAAAAAGTAAAACTTAATACTGGGCATCGCCATTAGTGGAATCATCGCTACGGTACTATCAAATACCTTATTAACCAAAATATTGATTAAATAGACAATACCGAACAGCAACCCTGGGATAAGCAGTAATGCTGAGTAAATAAGAAACACCTTCAAGTTGCTTTTTTGCTTTTTACTTTGCAGAGTCTCAGCCGTTGGCTCATAACTGGCAAAAGTGGTTAATACACCTAAGGTCATGACACCTGCCATGATGTAATAGGTATTTCGCCATGCTTCATAGCTATAAAAAGTCTCGTTTGAACCGAAAAAGTCAGCCAAATATAACGCACCTGCCCCAGCAATGATCATACCGATACGATAGCCGGACACATAGATAGAAGACAGAATAGACTGCATGGAGGGCGGTGCAAGCTCAATACGATAAGCATCAATAACAATATCTTGAGTGGCAGAAGAAAAGCCAAGTAAAACCGCAGCGCCTGCCATATAAACCAAAACGTCTTCACTAACAGGGTTGACACTGGCCATCAAAAAAATGGCCAATACGATGAGCAGCTGTGACACCACCATCCAACTGCGTCGCCGACCCAACCATTTGGTCAAAAAAGGCACAGGAAGTGCATCGATCAGTGGTGCCCAAATGAATTTGAAAGAATAACCCAGTGCTGCCCAACTAAACATAGTAACGACGCTACGGTCGATCCCCGCTTCTCTTAACCATAATGATAGACTTGAGAAAATAAGCAGGATGGGAATACCCGCTGAAAAGCCTAAAAACAACATAATAATGACACGTGGGTCTAAATAAGCTTTGGCAGCCTCTCCCCATGACTTTTTGGCAATCGGTGCATTAGACGGTATAGGCTTGACGGCAGACATAACAACTCACAAAGATTCTAAAAATAGAAATGCAACAACGCTCGACTTATTAATCAATATGACCGCCGAATATACAGGCATTAATAAAGTCATACTCTTCTAAAGAGACAGCGCACATAAAAAAAGCAGGTTTTACTAAAAATTGGATTATGGTACTGCAGAACACTTGACTTGACTAGACATATCTAATGATATTTTTGGATTAAGTTACTTATTGCTCATGAGAGCAAAATCATACTTCTCGCAGGAGTAACACCAGGTTACATAAGCATGCAGAACTGTTCAATGCTTACAATG
>JARIEH010000237.1 GCA_029256865.1 Psychrobacter sp. | reverse complement strand
AGTATGGCTTCCCATAACATCATAAACGCTTGATTTAAAAGTAACATGGCTTAATCCCTTGCAGATTCTAGTTTAAATAATTATAGAATGGCAGTGCTAATAACTCTGAGCTCCCATCAGTCTAGACCCGACCTTTAGCAACCGCCATATAGGCAGGTTTTAGCATCATTTCTTCTAAAAACCAGGCGAAATAACTCTCTTTTAAAGGATCAACCAAAGGGACGCTAGGGGTCAAATTATTTTCATAGTCAAACTCAACCAACATCGCTTTACCTTCTGCTACTAGCATTGGGCAAGAGGTATAACCATTAAAATTTTGACTGGGCGCATTGCCCTGTAGCACATCGATTAGATTGGTCACTACTATCGGCGCGGAGAGTTTGACCGTTGCGGCTGTTTTTCCTTTTGGCGTGCCATTGATATCGCCAGCACCAAAGACATTGTCATAAATCTTGTGTTGTAGCGTATATTTATCGACATCCAGCCAGCCTTTGTCATTGGCCAATGGACTGTTCAAGACGCTATCTACTGCAAACATGGGCGGCACGACATGAATAAAGTCATAATCTTGGCGAGTCTGGTTGCCAGCTTCATCAGTGAAGTAAGCAGCTTTAGCACCTTTATCAATGGCGGTTAAACGCTGGTGAAAATTGGTACCGATTGGTGGATCGTATGATGCCCAGCGTGACAGTACGTTTTCATTGACCAAAGGCACACTAAAAACTGTGCCATGAGGACTAAAAAACTGCACATCACTGTCTTGACGTGTGCCCGCTTGAGTAAGCCTGTCATGCAACATAAAGGTCATTTTTAGTGGCGCACCAGCACACTTCATATCAGTATGTGCAAGAGTCATCACCGCACGTCCCCCTTTTTGGCGGAACTCATCCATCTGCTGCCATGTCTTTAGGGCAACCTCTGGACTTGGGTACACACTGCCGATACCATCGGAGCCTAAATCTGCGATATCCAGTCCCTCAATGGCCTCAAACCCCAGTCTTAATCCAGTGGCGATCACCAAGTAGTCATAGCCAATATTTTTGCCACTGTCGGTCACGACTTGATTGCTATCGGGTAAAAACTCACGGGCATTTTCTTGTACCCATTCGATGCCGGTAGGTAGCAAGTCAGCATTACTGTTGATAACTATGTCAGCGCTCTTCCACACTCCGGTAGCCAACAGCGTATAGCCGGGCTGATAATAATGATTTTTACGGCTATCCAACAGCGTTAGCTTGGCATTGGGTAATTGGCGACTCAAGCGATTGGCAACAGCTAACCCTGCTACTCCTGCACCCACGATGACGATACTGGGGCTTTCTTGATGCGTTGGTAAGCTTGAGCACCCTGTCATCGCCATACTGCTCACGACTGCCCCACCCGCTACCCCAGCCCCAATGAATTGACGACGGTTAAGACCATTTTTTGACTCAGACTTTGGATTATGACTGGTCACTTGGCTTGATATATCTGATATATTATTAAAAAGTCTTTTCATAGTATTGACCCTAGCTTCTAAAACTCATCTTTACCCAAAGAAAACCATATACCCATTCAAAACACCTTAATCAACACCCTAATCACTAGCCAAAATCAACACCATCATTAGGTCTGACAGTCGGCTTGCCAGCCTCAATCCACGCCTCAAAACCGCCTGCAATCGAGACCACCTGCTTATAGCCTAGCGCTTCTAATGACTGGGCTGCCAACGCTGCACGGCCACTGGTTTTACAATAAAGGACAATGTTTGTATCAACCCCATTAATAGCAGGTAGGTCATTTACTTTGAACTCTAATACGCCACGTGGTACTGATACCGCTCCTGCAATATGGCCTGCTGCATACTCAGCTGGCTCTCGTACATCAATCACTATATCTGCTTTACTACAAGCAGACTCTGCCTGTGCTAGTGATACTTCAGTGATATTCTCTTTAGCAGCGCTTACTAAGTCATGTGCGGTTTTCATAGTCATACCTCAAAATACGGTTATTAAATAAAAAAACGGTGTCAAATAAAAACAGTCTCATAGCTGTGTGTGGATCTATTTATCATGATGAACGAAGGCTCTTAAAACCTTTTAATGTGGATAAGCAAATTAATGTGGATAAGCAAAAAGCAATCTATAGTACTGAAAGCTGTACTGAAGACTATTAATATATACAAAACATCCAAAATGCTTATCTATTAAAAATAATATGTCATTTAGTATACTATGTCCACAAGCTTTCACTTATATTAATATATTTATACATATAACATTAACAATAGATGCCGTTAACCTGATAATAAATAGGTAAAACCCTATAAAATCAGTGCAGATTATATGTATAGCTGGAGAAGTCTAAAATCGATGTAAAGCGTTTGAGCGCAGACTTTACAAGCATTACATCTAGGGATGCTTAACACCATAACGATTTAGAGTATCGTTAACTATAGATATACTGAGCGTCGCTTAGAGTGTGGTTGTGGGAGTTGTTTTGCGGGTAGACTATGGTGTCGAGGCTTCGAGCTTCATGTCTAAAGTTAGGTACTTGGTGAATCCAAGTAGGAAGTATTTATTAATGTTCCATTTCGTGGGATCAATGGTGGTGGTAAAGTCTCCGCTACAGGTTGAGTTTTTGCGTACAGGGCTATCATAACAATGGAACTTGGTGGCCGTTAAAGTAATCGGATGCGTTTTACCATGTAGCGTTAATTTGCCATCAACTCGTGTTACCTCAGTATGTGCTTTGTTAGGTACGAAATACCATTTAGTGGACTCAAAACAAGCCTGCGGAAACCGTTTTATCTCAAAAAAACCAACACCAGTCATCTTCATATCTAGTGCTCTACTGCCAGTTTTTAAAGAGTTGACTGGAATCACTAAACTGACCTTATCTATGTTGGCGCTTGGGTCATCCTACAGTCGCTATGTAACATAGTTACATTATAGAAGCCACAGTCAGCAAATAACGTCAGATGAAATACTTGTATAGATAAAAAATGGCTCCTCATACTATCCCTATGTTAGGGTCTTACCGATGGAGCCTTCCCTTCACAACCATAAATCTTCTTTTTTCATAATGAAGAGAAAGTCATGACTAAGCAATTTATATATTTTAACGGTGACTTAAATAAGAATATCTCATAAATAATTCAGACCAATCACTTCGCATAGACATCGTATCGGATGTT
>JARIEH010000202.1 GCA_029256865.1 Psychrobacter sp. | reverse complement strand
AGATAAGCTAAGAGTTGGCAAGACCACTGCTAGCAGCGCTGTCATCGACGACATTCACCGTAACCTGCCCACTAAATTGGCCTTGCTCATTACTATTAACACGCTCTAAATTGGCCGCTATTCCTTGCGATGTCAAGGTACTGGCAAACTGATCAAGACTGTTACGATCTGGTGCTATTAAGGTAAAACTCAGCAATCTTGGCTCCATCACCAACGCTTGTGCATGCAAAGACGACTGTTTAATAAGAGGTGATATCCGTGCCAATACCGCTATATGCGATGCTGAGGCTGCACCGCCACTTTGTAGTTTTGGTTGCATTTGCACTTGTAGCTTGGTGCGGCTGGTATTCAATACCTCATTGGTAAACCAAGCTTGATACTGCGTCGCAACGGCTGACTGTGTTGCAGTTGCGGCTGTGTTATAACGATAGATCTGTAAACCATCCGTAGCAATCTGCAGTATCAGTGCCGACAAAGCGACCATCATGGCCATACGTAGATAAGGGGATAGTTGTGAATCAGAGCTTTTAACAAAAAAGTTTAGCGCATGACGTTCAGGGTTTTCAACAGGTACGGGAGTGGTAGACAATGTGGTTAACACAATCTGTTGCTCAGCCAATAGTAAAGCTGTCTCTGTAGCGACTTGCGATTGCTCTGACCTATCTGAGGTTGGCTTTTGCAAATCAATATTGCTGTCACCTGAACTCTCAACTGCATCACCACGCTCATACCCTGCAAAAGAGCTGACGGAAACCTCATCAGACGACTCGATAGGAGAAAGTGTACAAACCTCACTTAAATGGGGCAAACTCTCAAGAATTAAGGGCAGATAGCTGATCGCGACGCCCACATGCTGTGACTGTCGTAGTAAGGCAGTATGTTGGTCTTGATACAACACCACTTGCTGCCCTGCCCCCTCTTCAGGAACGGGCAACAATAAAAAGTCAGGCAGTAACGCACTGATACTCATACCGACCAGCGCAGCACTTTGCTGCCAGATTTCAATGTCGCCTTGAGCCAGTGCATATAGATGCTGTGTATGAGTTTGGCTGAGCTGTCGCACCGCCAGCTGCTCAACTGCTGTCAAAGAGGTTTCTTCAAAGAGATATTGCTTGCCAGTATTACCTAACTGCTTAAGCTGCGCTGTACTCAGCTCAGTATCTACCTGCAGTAGATGACTGGAAGGAAAATAAAGACAGAGTGATTTATGGCTATTTTTAGCTTTACTATAAGTATCATAAAGCTGCTGCCAACCACTAACGGGTTGCCACTTTTTTGTTTCAACATGCCAAACTGCCAACGGGCTATGCTGCTCTCTTAACCAAACATGTAACACCAAACGTGTCCTTACTTAACTTATGAAGCCAACAATTAGATGGCTAAGGCCTTAATTGTTACTTAAGGTTTCGGATTCAAAAAAATCTGGTAGCTCAAATATCTGGTTAAATCAATACGGCTGCGGCGGCACGAAGCGATCCATCTCAGTGGCCATACCCGACATGACAAACTCCATCTCAAACACCCGCGCCTCAGCCAAAGCAAATGACTCAGGGCTGTCACCCGTCAGTAAACTGGCAAGATGAGCAATGATAGACATATGGCAAACCACCACCAAGCATTCTGCATCGATATTTCCAAGTTCAAGCAATGCCGTACGCGCATCATCAGACGGCGTGATATTATCTTGCACAGTGACTGGTACATCAGGCACTCGCGACTGTAGCTCCGCCAATGTTTGCTGAGCTCTATCATAAGGACTGACCACAAAGTAATCTGGCGTATAATGCCCGACAATATACTCTGCCGTTTGTGCCGCTTGCTGCTGTCCATAATCGGTTAGTTGGCGCGCACTGTCTGGACGACTCGCGTCTTCTGCTTGTCCATGACGCATCAATATTATCTTCATAATCTTCCTTGATTTCAGCTGATCATTCTTGTGTTATAGGCTGAGTTATTCTTTGTCTTCCTCAGCATTAGTAATGTTGTCATTTTCTGGATTAGTAGTGGCCGCCTGCATTTGCGCAGTCAGCGCAGCATTACTATGATCATGTGGCATCACAAACTCAACATCACTACGAAAGCCTGCCTCCATCAAATGCAAGGCAACCCCTAATGCCGCTTTATCTTCATAAATAACGGCATATAAAGCGTGAGTAATAGGCATATAGATGCCTTCTTTGGTAGCTTTTTCGTGCACCTGCTGAATGGTGTTGACCCCTTCTGCTGTCTGTCCAAGCTTTTTGACAGCAGCATCGATGGTCATTCCACGGCCGAGCATGTTACCAATGCGATAATTACGACTCAGCTCTGAGCTACAAGTAGCATATAAATCACCAACGCCAGACAAGCCTAAGAAAGTGAGCGGATTAGCACCAGTCTCAACCCCAAATCGGCTCATCTCTGCCAAAGCACGTGTCAATAGCATGGCTTTGGTGTTTTCGCCCACATCATAAGCGGCAGCCATGCCCATCGCAATCGCATAAATATTTTTCAGCGCACCGCCAAGCTCCACGCCTTTTACATCATCACTGGCAAACACACGAAAAAAAGCACTGTGCAAAGCCGCTTGTACCGCATGGCGTAGCGGCTCTGAGTCACTGGCAATGACTGTCGCTGACGGCATGTTTTTCATAATTTCTATGGCAAGGTTTGGTCCTGACATGACCCCAAAATTTACTTCTGGCAGCTCATCTTTGATAATGTCACTCATCAAAGCAAAGGTATCTTTTTCCATACCTTTGGTCAGTGAGACAATCGACTGCCCAGTAATAAAGGGTGCAATATTTCTCAGCGTTTCACGAAAGGCTAAGCTTGGTACCGCAATGAATATAACGTCTTTATCTTTGACAGTTGCCTCTAAATCATGGCTGTACTTAAGGCGATCATCAAGCTTATAACCTGGCAGATATTTTTTATTGGTCTGGGTTTTGGCCATGGCTTTAACCGTACGCTTATTGCGTACCCAAAGCGTGGCATCGCAACCGTTACGGGCGGCTAAGTTTGCCATTGCTGTACCGAAGCTACCACCACCCAAAAAAGCCAGACGCAGTTTGGTTGGGTTATCACGTATTTGCTGCATATTTTTTTCGACATCCGCTTCGACAACACTCGGGTCTAGCTTTCTACGCCCGAGACCTGACTTGGTGGCGCGTTCAATAATACCTGCCAACAACCCACTGGGTTTATCAGTATTGATGGTGTCTGAATTGTCATCTGTTTGAGCATCAGCTTTCAAATCAGCATCCACTTTATCCGCAGGCTTTTTATTAAGCATTTTTTTCTCAGCAGCCTTGTTAGTAGAGTCATTAGCAATGTTGTCTTGATTAACGCTCGTCATATCTATTTGTCCGTGTTGATCGGCTTATTGAATTCGTGCAGCTTATACTGTCTGCACAAAAAGGTATAGCGTTATGTGACGCTCTGGGCTTGATTTATTACTGCTTTAACTGCTCTTTCATTGTTTTAAGCGGTTCTGCTCAGGCAACGTTCACTCTAGGATTCAAAGCGTAACAGAGGCTCAAGCTCAATAGGCTTACGCGTTGGCATGTCACAATGACTGGATCCAGTATAAACAAAAGCACTGACATAATCCTCTGCACCAACGTCGAAATAAGCCTTTACTGCAGGTTCATTACAAAGCAAACCGGTGCGCCATACTGTGCTAAACCCTTGCGCTTTTAATGCCAAAATCAAGTTTTGTACTGCAGCACCCGTACTCAGTAACTGCTCAAAGTGTGGTACTTTTTTATGCTCTTGCATTTGAGTGACGACAGTAATAATGACGGGCGCACGCAACGGCAGGTTATAAGTTTTTTTCTGATCTTTCTCAGACAGCGTTTTTCCTTCTCTGCCAGCTTTTGCTTCTGCCGCTGTCAAAAGTGCACGGCCCAGTTCGTGACGGGCATTGCCTTGAGTCACAATAAAGCGCCAAGGTTGTAGTTTCTTATGATCAGGCGCAGTGACGGCACAATCGATAGCCGCCGTAATCTGCTCATGTGTGGGTGCAGGGATGGTTAAATTGCCAATACTGCGTCTTGATTTAATCCAGTTAATCAGCTGTTCAGCTGTCACTTGGGAGTTAGTAGCGACGATATTCTCTGCCTTACCCGTTCCATCACTTTTATCAAAACCAGTATTTGAGCCAGTTTGTTCAGACATACTCATGACTTCTCCTTATTTATTATTATGTATTGTTTATCGGTACTATTTTTTCATGGATATTTTTTTCATGGATTATAATAAGTGTCTATAAAAAACCCAGCCATTATGCGAGATCGACGTCCTCAACACGATGCTCCATTTTTAGATAGTCTTCTGATTGCATCTCAAGCAACCGCGAGCGTGTACGCTCAATCTCAAACGCCAACTTTTCTCCTTGATATAACTCAAGAATCGGTTGCTCTGCTCGAACCAACAATTTGACACGGCGATCATAAAACTCATCAACCAAATAAATAAAGCGGCGAGTCGGATCACGCAATTCATCATTTAATGCCGGTACTGAGTTGATGAGTACCGTGCTGAACTGCTTGGCAATTTCGATAAAGTCTGCGGCTGAACGCGGCTCCATGCATAAATGACGAAAATCGCAAAATAAAATGTCTTCGGTGCGGGCATTCACTTTTATTTCACGACCATTAATAGTAATGGGCTCGTTACTGATCTTTTGATTATTAGATAAACTCGCAAAACGGTTGGCTAACCAATGATAATTGGCTTTGGTCAAAGGCGATTCATATAGTTCCGCTTGCTGCAATACACGTAAACGATAGTCAATACCAGAATCAATATTCATCACTGTGGTATGCTGCTCAACTTCAGCGATAGCGGGCATGAATCGGTCACGATGCAAGCCATCTTTATACAGTCCTGAGGGTTCAATATTTGAAGTCGCTACCAGAGTCACCCCACGATTAAATAACATGGTGAACAAATCACCTAAAATCATGGCATCCGAGACGTTGGAGACAAAAAACTCATCAAAGCAGATAATCACAGCTTCTGCATAAATAATATCAGCCACTTTCTCTAGGGGATCACTTTGGCCTTGTAGCTTATTGAGCTCTTGGTGCACACGCTGCATGAAATGATGAAAATGCTGACGCATCTTGCGATCAATCGTCAACGAATCATAGAACATATCCATCATCCATGTTTTACCACGTCCCACTCCCCCCCACATATACAGACCTTTTGGCGCAGTAGGTTTGGATTTTAAAAAGCTAAAAAAGCCCTTTTTTTGCTCTGCGCTATTGTTGAGCTGATGATATAACTCATCAAGATAGCTCATGGCCTGATATTGCTGTTCATCTCGAGTAAACTCATCAGTGCTAATGGCTTGCTCGTAACGTTGCAACGGAGATAAACTCATAATGCGACTCATCATTGAATAAAATAAATAATATAGAAATGTGTTGGTACCGTTAGTCGTCACTCACTTTCATTTTTTATCCCAGTGTTGATACTGATAAGATAAAAACGCCTGAGTTGTTAGACTTCGCATCATGTGCATTCTGCCCGGTTAACACGGCTTGATTTAAACCATACTTATTAATCAAAACTCTTATTAATCAAAACTCTTATTAATTAAAACTCTTATTAATTAAAACTATTATTAATTAAAACTATTATTCATCAAAACTGTGCTGCTCTAATAGCTTTTTTAATTCAGACAGGCGTCCGTGAAAAAAGTGTCCGGCACCCTCTACCACACTGACGGCCATTCCTAAGTTTTCAGCGAAAGCCTGCATCTCATCAGGATCAATCACTTCATCAGCATTCCCATAAATCTCAAAGGTTTTGTCAGCCGGTAAGCTTAGGTCACTAATATCGTTTTTTTCCACAGATGGGGCGATGAGGGCGATTTTACTAACTTCAAAATCACTCAATCCCCAAACATGGGGTGATACTATGACTTGCTGAGCTACTCGCGCAGTCACATAGCCACCGAAGGAGAACCCACCTAACCATAGCTTACGCGCATTGGTTTGTCCTGCAATCCATTGTAGCACGGTCATTGCATCGACCACTTCACCGTCAGCATAATCATGCTCACCCGTTGACTGTCCAACGCCGCGAAAGTTAAAACGCACCGCGTGCATACCATTATCACGGGCGAAACGGTACATCGTTGTGACCACTTTATTATTCATCGTGCCTTCAAACAGCGGATTGGGATGACATAATAGTGCCACCGTATCAGTATTCGGATCGTTAGGGTTGTCTTGTTGCCAGAGTGCATCCACTTCGAGCACGCCAGCAGGAGCAGGAATCAATTGCATATAGTTACTTATTAATTGAGAGTGAAAGTTAATTGAGAGTGAAAGTTAAGAATGAATGACTCAATTATCCTAGATATGGTTTATATTTCAAGTGATTTGCTGTATACAGGCGATGTATATGGCTTTTTTGCCTGAATTTATGCCATAAAAAAACCAACTAAAATATCTTTGCTAAATACAGCAGCCTGAAAGCTGCTCTTTTTTCATTGTCATTCCTCTCAAACATGACATGTAATATAAGCGCAATACCAAACACAATAACTGTCTAGACACTTAAGACTCTAATAGGTTAGATTCATGCTGTCTGTTAACTGGTATCTGATAAAATGCTTATGCCATTTATACTTAATATGCTTAACTTTTAATTTGAGGAATACCTTATGATGACTTTTAATAAAACAGCGACCTTAACGGCAACTTTAGCAGCAGCCCTTGTGTTAAGTGCCTGCCAAAGTACCCCTTCTTCACCCGTTATTCAACGCGCCAATTCTATTTATGAGACCACTGGTATTGGCGATACCAAAGTAAAAGCTCAGCAAAATGCGATAAATAGCGCGCAAAAAACCTGCCGAAACAAGCAGGTCATTATCGTTGATGATAAAGTAAAATATAATGGTATTTTGAATGAGCAAGCTGGCCGTATGGTTGGGCAAGCTGGTGCCGTTATCGGTTCAATCTTTGGTACGGGTACGCCAGATTTATCGCGTAAAGATGATTATGAGTATATGATTAATTTCCGCTGCCAATAAGACACTCTTTAGCGAATAAATGATTTATCCTGAGCCAATAAGTTTGCGCGAATAATAATAGATTCATCGCAGGCTTGTTGGCTTTACTTTTTGTACGTGGACTTTTGCGGTAAACTACCCTATACAATATTTAGCACCTTACCGTCAGTCTACAAATAACAAGACTATAAAGAAACAGCTATCAGCAACCCGTTTTTAAATCTTCTCACCTTTGGTCTATCATTATGCGCAAACCCAACCTATCACCTACCAAACAAGCCAAGGTTTTAACGCCAGCCAAAGATTTAGCGACCTTGGAAGCCGAACTGGCAGAACAAGAGAATAACCTTGAAGTCAATTTAGAAGATACAGTATTGCGTCTGAGTGACTATTTATCAGCGGTCGATATGGTTATCAAACAGACCTTTAATCACCGCGTATGGGTCAAAGCTGAGATTCGCAACTTATCAAGTAAAGGCGGGCATTATTACTTTGAGCTGGCAGAAAAAGACGATGACGGCAAAGTCATTGCCAGCTGCCGCGGTAACCTTTGGCGCTTTAAAGCGGCGCGTGTCTTAGCAAAATTTGAGCGCGCAACCGGCATGCCACTTGACCGTGATTTGACGGTATTGCTCAAAGTATCGGCAGGCTTCCATGCACAATATGGCTTTTCGCTGACGATTGAAGATATTGATCCCAGCTACACCTTAGGCGACTTGGCGCGGCAATATGCGGAGATGGTCGACCGTTTGACAGGCGAAGGCTTATTAAACCTCAATCAGCAGCTGCCTATTCCATTTGATATCGAGCATGTGCTGGTCATCGCCCCTGAAAAAGCGGCGGGATTGGGCGACTTTCAAGCGGACGCTGATCGCTTAGTTCGTACAGGTGCCTGTCACTTCCATTATCATCATGCCACTTTTCAGGGTAATCATGCCTCAAGCGAGATTCGTCAAGCGATTGTCAGCGCTCAGCAGCAGTTTTATGACACTTATCAGCGCCTGCCAGAT
>JARIEH010000312.1 GCA_029256865.1 Psychrobacter sp. | reverse complement strand
TAGTCGCTTCGCCCCAACCTTCGTAGCCATCTTCTGTCTGAATATGCACCAATACCAGCACTTGCTCTCTCATGACCGTACAAGCAAGCTTATGCTCTCGAATAGTTGGTATCGGTACCAGCAAGGTGTTAATTGAACGAATCATATCTATCCTTAAGCGCTAATGTAACTCTGCATTCTTTATATCACTATAAGCGTTGTGGTTAAGCTTGTCTAAGACTTGTTTTAACGAATATTGATACCTTTTAGGTATACTGTAGCTATAGTTAATACACTTTAAAAATAATATAGCGCTACTGGGATGAATTTTGCGCAGCCTCTGGGTACGCAGCACGCAAGTAAAATTTATACCAGTAGCGCGTCTACATCTATAACAGTTTTATTTTTAATTGACTATATGACTTACCTATAAAACAGCGAAGTAAAAGCATCCGAGAAAATTTTAAATAGCATATAACTCATTTAGATAAGAAGTAGCCAATGGAACTCAGACATTTACGTTATTTTGTGGCGGTAGTGGAGGAAAAAAGCTTCAATAAAGCGGCGGAGCGTTTATATATCTCACAGCCACCGCTCAGTCGACAGATCAAACAGCTAGAAGAAGAGTTGGGCGTGGTTTTAATTGATCGTAATCAACGTCCCCTTAAAGTGACCGAGGCTGGCAGTTTCTTCTATGATCATGCCCTGCAAATATTACAAAAATCTGATCATTTACGAGCCATGACCATGCGTAAGGGCAGCTTTGATAGTTCCTTATCGATAGGTTTTGTAGCGTCGATTTTATATGGCACACTACCAAAGATAATCTCTCGCTTTCGCCAAGCTTATCCCACCGTGCAGATTAAGCTGCATGAACTTAATTCATGGCAGCAAACACAGGCTTTGACGAGCGGGAATATCGATGTGGGTTTTGGAAGGTTGTTATTTGAAGATGCCTCTGTGAGACGTATATTATTGAGAGAAGAGACGTTGGTGGTAGCTGCGCCTATGAACCATCCTATCATTCGAGAAGGACGCGCTAGTGTTCAGATTGCAGATCTGATAAATGAGAATTTATTACTATATCCGAAGACACCGCGTCCCAGTTTTATTGATTATATATTAGGGTTGTTTGAAGCAAATAACTTAAAGCCTAGCTGCTATTCCGAAGTGAGTGAATTACATGTTGCTTTGGGTCTGGTGGCGGCAGGCGAGGGTATGACCATCGTTCCTAAATCACTGCAAAATCTACGCGGTCAAGAAATTGGCTATCTGCCACTTGAAGAAGGCCTTTTGACATCGCCTGTGATCATGAATGTAAGGCATTTTGACAAGTCAGAGCTGCTCAAAACCTTGTTAGAGGTCACGTATCAGATTTATGAAGAAGAGGGCTTCGTTTATAAACGTGAGCAAATTTGAGCAAACACTTCACTCACTAAGTTTCCTAATATTGACTTACTCAAGGATGGTCTTATGCAACACTTTCATTATAAAGCCCTGCCCATTGACGTTCATTTTGGCGTGGGCAAGTCGGCTGAAGCCAAAGATATCTTACTTCAGCAGGGTTATCATAAGGTACTAGTGATTACAACGCCTGGTCAAAAGGAAGCAGGTTATAAACTGGCAAAAGAGTTGCAAGATATCTGTGCAGGCGTGTACCCGTATGCCGTCATGCATGTGCCAGTAGAAGTGGTAAACAAGGCGGTAGAATTTTCTCAAGACAATGACATTGATTGCTGTCTGGCTTTGGGCGGTGGCTCTACGATTGGCCTTGCCAAAGCTATAGCATTACAGACGCAACTACCTATCGTTGCCATACCGACTACCTATGCTGGTAGTGAGATGACAACCATTTATGGTCTGACAGAAAATAATTTAAAAACCACTGGTAGAGATATTCATGTGCTCCCTAAGGTGGTGATTTATGATCCAGAGTTGAATCTAACTCTGCCTGCCCAAATCTCAGCGTGCTCAGGTATGAATGCCATGGCGCACGCGGTAGAAGCACTCTATGCTGAGGACAAAAATCCAATCGTCAGTCTGATGGCGATTGATTCTATTAAGGCGCTAAAGTCAGCCTTGCCTGTGATTGTCAAAGACCTTACGAATATCTCAGCCCGTCAAAAAGCAACTTATGGTGCATGGCTGGCTGGCGTTTGTCTTGGCTCAGTTGGTATGGCCATTCACCACAAAATTTGTCATACCTTAGGGGGCACTTTCAACTTACCGCATGCGCAGGCTCATGCCATTACGCTTGCGTATTCTGTACATTACAATCGCCATGCTGATAGTGAAGCCATGAATAGACTGGCAGAGGCTTTGGGTGTCAGTAGCCGTGAAGAAGTTGGTATAGCAATCTACCGTTTAAACGAGTCTTTAGGTATTGAGTTGGCACTAAAAGATATCGGTTTGCCTGAAGAGGGTCCAGCGGAAGTGGCAAGGATGGTGTGTGACAGTCCTTATTATAATCCTCGTGAA
>JARIEH010000214.1 GCA_029256865.1 Psychrobacter sp. | reverse complement strand
TCAGCTTGATCTTCAGTTTGTTGACTACATGCGGTGACTGCAAAAGTACCAGCAAGAACACTAGCAAGTAACAAATGACGTTTTAACATAATAAACCTCTTGTGAATAATGCATATCAAAGTACATGATGGCGCTATTCTATAGATAGAAAATAAGACATGCAATAATAATTTATAGCGCACTAACAAATAATAACTACTTGATAACAATCGTTAATTATCAGCCCTACCATTATATAGCGAAGACAATATTTCTCTAGAGTCAATAAAACACGGTGTGCGTTTGGTACATGCTATGTTACTACTCGACAATTTGCAATGCTGCTACTGCCGGCAAAGCCTTACCCTCGATGAATTCTAAGAATGCACCGCCGCCTGTCGACATATAGTTTACCCCGTCGGAAATCTGATATTTATCAATGGCTGCTAAGGTATCACCACCACCAGCGATAGAAAAACCTGCACTGTCTCGTACGGCTTTTGCCAAGATTTCGGTGCCAGCGCCAAACGCATCTACTTCGAATACACCAACCGGTCCATTCCATAAAACAGTTTTGGCGTTGAGGATAGCCTCAGCCAATTGCTCCGCACTTTCTGCAGCAATATCCAAGATCATATCGTCAGCAGCAATATCACTTACTGCCTTGATGGTTGCTTTTGCTTGTTGCAATGAGCCTATAAAGTTATCAAAGTCGATATCATTCTTATCGGCAACGACCACATATTCAGGCAATAAAATATTGGTTTTACTCATAATATCACGAGCAGTATCGACTAAATCAGCTTCGTATAAAGACGAACCCACACTATGACCCTTTGCAGCCAAGAAAGTATTGGCAATACCGCCGCCAACAATAATTTGAGTACAAACTTCAGCCAAGCTATGCAACACCTCAAGCTTAGTCGATACTTTTGAGCCACCAACTATCGCAAGCATGGGTTGTGCTGGCGTCTCGAGAGCGAGGCTTAACGCGTCAAGCTCTGCTGCAAGTAAAGGCCCAGCGCAGACGGTCTTGTCAGCTTGGCGCATCGCTTGAGTGACCCCTTCTGTAGAAGCCTGAGCACGATGAGCGGTGCCGAAGGCATCCATTACAAACACGTCGCACAAATCAGCATACTTCTGCGCTAACGACGCATCGTTTTTCTTCTCGCCTTTATTAAAGCGCACGTTTTCTAATAGAACTACTTCACCTGCTTTGATTGAAACGCCTTGAGTAAGATAGTCATTTTTTAAGCTGACGGGCGCTGCTAATGTGTCGCTTAAATAGTCAGCGACAGGGGCTAATGAATACACCAACTCAAAATTGCCTTCAGTCGGGCGACCAAGATGTGAGCAGACAATCACTGCTGCCCCTTTATCAAGCGCCATCTTGATAGTCGGCAGGCTCGCTTTCAGACGTGCATCACTGGCTACTTTGCCATCTTTAATAGGTACATTGAGATCTTCACGAATCAATACCACTTTATCCGTTAAAGTCAGCTCACTCATACGCAAAAAATTCATTATCACTCCTAGGCTACATATTAATTACTGAGTTTATTTACGACATTTTTAGCTGCCATAGCATATACGGTAGCGCTGGCGCATTTTAAGCAAGAGTTTAGCATAACGTCAACTTTTACCATAAGTCTATTGAAGTCAATTCATACCTACGATGGATGACACTCTCTAAACATTCTCATTATTAGCCAAAAATCCTTTAAAACCGTTTAATGACATTCAAAACTTCTATGCTTATTTACCGTTCATCGGAATTACATGAATATTAAACGTTCAATAAAAACAGTAATGAGTCTATTAACATTTTGTGGTGGCTTACTGGGTACATCCCGCTTATGATAAGTAGAGTGAACAATAACAACAACCAATAGTTATCCCGCCATAACGAGATAATCGAGCCTTAATAAAATAAAAGGCGGTCTATATTAGGAGAAAATAATGAGCATTGACTTTAATATCGCTAAACAAGAACTGCTAAAACTGAAAGAAGAATATGAAACTCGCATTAATAAAATAGAAGATCATATTCATCATCCACAAGATGACCTAAACGAACATTGGGACGATCAAGCGATCTCCTATCGTCAAAACGAGATGCGTAAAACCTTGCTAGGAGAAGCACGCCAAAGTCTTATCTACGTTGAAAATGCATTGAGCCGTATCGAAAACGGTAGCTATGGTGAATGTGAAGTATGCGGTGAAGACATAGAGGTAAAGCGCCTAGAAGCTTTACCTTATGCTACCCTATGCATGGATCATGCTAAATAAGTCTTTCAACAGATGACCAATTGCTAATATATCGAAATTTAAATTTCCTCAGCAGGCGTGTACCAATCGGTAAGCGCCTTTTGCCATTCATAGCAACGCTTACCAATTGAATCTAGTGGTAAATCCATAATATCCCCTACCACTGCAATATAAGTCAATGGCAGTGCTTTCAGCTGGACAACATTCTCAGGGGTCAGTCCACCAATCACACATAGATTAATATTTTGCTGACACCCTTCTGCTA
>JARIEH010000054.1 GCA_029256865.1 Psychrobacter sp. | reverse complement strand
ATCGTTTTTATGCTAAAAACCTAATCTTAAAGTACTCATCAAACGGGTACTTCCATCACCAATACTTGCGCATTGGTAATGGCGTTCATCGTAAAGTGATCAATCTCGGTAATACCTAGTCCATCACGTGGCTGTAAGACCTTACCGTCAATGAGTACGCTACCCGAAATCACAAAGACGTAAACCCCATTAGTGGTATCGTTTAATGAATAGGCTTGGGTCAAGCCTTTATCGAACTCTCCCACATTGAACCACGCGTTTTGATGAATCCATACCCCTGCATCATCTGCATTGGGCGATAGCACTTGATTAAACGCATTTCGGTTGAGCAAGTCAACGATGCTGACCTGCTGATAGCGCGGCGTCACATCCTTTTTATTAGGCTCAATCCAGATCTGTAAGAATTTAACAGGTATATCTAAGCTAGCATTCATCTCAGAATGTACGAGTCCCATGCCCGCTGACATGATCTGAATCTCACCGCTAGTGATAATACTTTCATTGCCCATGTCATCCTTATGCACCAGCGCACCCGATAGCGGAATACTGACGATCTCGATATTGCGGTGTGAGTGCAAACCAAAGCCATGACCGCCTTCTACATAATCATCGTTAATCACTTTAAGTGCGCCAAAGCCCACTCGGGATGAGTCATAATAATCGGCAAAGCTAAAGGTATGCTTGCTCTTGAGCCAACCATGATGCGAGCCACCGCGTTTATTTGCTGGATGATGGACGGTTTTCATTATGAGTCCTCATTTGCCTTCCCAAAGTTCATATTCAACATTTTATTTTCTAAAAAAGAGTTGCTAGAATAATCCAACAACTCCTTTATCCATAAAACTTTTTAACTTTTAATTAATGAGATTGATCTACCACATACCGCGGCGATGATTTTTGACCCAACGATGCATGCCAAGCGTGTTTAGGGTTTTCATATTGCTAAAGTTTGTCCAAGTTTGCACCTCTGGGCTAAACTTTACATTGCGGTACAACTGATCCCAGCTTTGTCCAGAACGCTCAAGCGTCAACACTTGCTTATGCAAATCTACCATGTAATCGCGCAGTGCCACTTGTTCAGCTTTGGTGGCTGGTGTGTAGTGACCGATATCGATAATATCGACGTCTTGAGCAATCACCCAATCTAAAGTATTAATCCAACCATCATAATAGAAATCTAAAAAGTCATTATATGGCATGGTTTTATTTTGACAGACGTCCGTACATTGTAGGGCTTTTTGGCGCGGAAAAAGCACCATGGTCATACTGTTTGAGTGGCTAGGATCAACGCGGTGCAGCTCAACTGTTTCACCGCCTAGGGTAATGGTCATGTCTTCGTCAAACACTCTATCAGGAATGGCATAAGGCATTTTTTCACCGATAACAGGTTCAATCGCGTTTCTGTGTGCAACGATCGTTGCGCCTTGCTTTTGGAATACTTGGCTGCCTGCCATATGATCGGCATGAGCATGGGTTAAGACATTGTATTTGACCGAAACGCCAAAACGGCTTTTGATTTCTTTACTTAACCACTCTGCTGCACAAGTTGCGCCAGCATCCACGACTAGCGCGCCTTCATCAGTAATCATCACGATCCCACTGTGCACCGCTAGACCTGAACCATTAGTGTGACGGTAGAGGTTGTCTTTGAGCTTCGTCAACGTAGGAGCTGCATCATCACACATACCTACTGTGAAGTCTGGCAATACAGCACGCTTAGCAACTTTTGATTTATCGACACTGATACCCGTATCAGAAGCCGCTGAGGCAGCTAAAGATAGGGTGAGACTGGCAATGGCGAATAAGGATTTTTTCAATAGCGTCATAAGATATCTTCCTTGATGTTGATCTATTGGTATTAACCTATCGCAAAAAGACATTCCCGATAGGTTGCCATTCAGTAGTAATATATAATAATAGATATTATTATTGAAGTTTTATTCAACTTACTAGTACTGCAATAAGTAAAGCTCATTGAAACCAATACTTCCCCTGTAAAAATAAACTGTGTAGTGATAATACCAATTATAGAGTTAATATTTAGCTATATTAACTAAAAGAATGCTGTTTTTACTGTACTGTTACCGTAATTTTATTTATTATATTTAAATATAAAAAGCTAACCTTGTTCGCGCCACCTCTACACAGATTTGGCATATTGCTCTTTAATAACTATATAAGGACATAAAAATGACATTATCAAATGACGTATCTAGTAGCACAATAAAAAAGACGGTATCAAGACGTAAGCTGTTAGGAGCAGTTGGCCTCGGTCTTGGTGCATTACCCTTGATGAGCACGCAAGTATTTGCAGCGGTTAACGATGCCACCAGACCACCAACGCCCTATCTTGCCAGTACCGCAGAAAAGAAAATTAATATCATTAGTCTAGATCGTTTGGAAGTTGAGGCCCGCGGCGCTATTCCAAAGGCAGGCTATGAGTTTGTATCAGGTGGTGCGGGTGATGAGTGGACGCTACACGAAAATCGTCGTGCCTTTAATGATTATCGTATCGCAGCCAAACGTTTGGTTGGCTTATCTAGTGATGATATCAATATTAAAACGCGCTTATTAGGCCTAGACATGCCTTCTCCTATCATGGTCGCTCCTATGGGAGCACACATGATGGTGCACGAGCAAGGCGAAAAAGACACCGCACGTGGTGCTGGTCTTGCCAAGACTTTATACTGCTCATCGGGCGCATCAAACGCTACGCTTGAGGAGATTGCCAAAGCCACTAGCGGCCCGAAATGGTTCCAGTTATATTGGAATAACGATGATGCGGTAACACGCTCACTACTGACTCGTGCAAAAAAAGCGGGCTATACAGCGATTATCCTAACCGCTGATGCTTTAGGACCTGGCATGCCTGAAGATTTCAAAGCGATGGGCAGTCCATTCCGCCCAGATGCAAACTTCGCCAATCACGATCCCAAGAAAGGTGGCTTTGGTAACTTTTTTGATCAAAAGACCTCTTTAACCCCTGAAAATATTCAATTTATCAAACGTTTCACGGGCTTACCTGTTATCGTCAAAGGCATCCTTCGTCCTGACGATGCCGACAGATTTATCCGTGCGGGTGCTGATGCCATACAGGTCTCTAACCACGGCGGTCGTCAAATCGATGGCGTACCTGCCAGTATCACTGCTCTACCGCCTATCGTCAAAGTAGTCAATAATCGCGTGCCTGTTATCTTAGACGGTGGTATTCGCCGAGGTATTGATATCGTGCGTGCGATTGCTATGGGCGCAGATGCGGTAGCAGTCGGTCGCCCGATGATGTATGGTTTGGGTTTAGGTGGCGCACAAGGCGTGCAATCCGTCATTGAGCACTTGAATAATGATTTGAAATCAACCATGTTGTTAGCGGGTGCAGCTAAGCTGGCTGATTTAGACTCAAGTTATATCGATATCGTAGGTGAGAATGAAAAATTTGACACCTACAATGGTTAATCGATGTTATAGAATTGAGTTGAATTGACTTAATAACCCTCAAGCTTAAACAATAAGAAAAGAGCTGCTAGAATAATCTAGCAGCTCTTTTTTTTGGCTCACAGTTTGTTATTTGTTAGAAGTTTTAGAACTGCCATTTTTTATCTTGTTGTTTATCAACCTTACCTTTTTTCTTATACCTTCTTTTCTGAACCATAGTATCTATTTTATCTTGCTTGTTCTGAGCTTTTTGATTTATCTGATCTAGCATTTCCTGCATTTTTTTGTCTATTTTATCTAGCTCTTTTTGACGTTTCTTATCTACCTT
>JARIEH010000182.1 GCA_029256865.1 Psychrobacter sp. | reverse complement strand
TGCACTGCTGGCGACTCAAAAACTGTACAGAATTCATCATACTGGATGACTCTTTATCCGTCTATTTTCAAAACTGGCTTAATGGTAACGCCACTTGCCGAATCTGCAAACGCTTGGTTAATGTCCTCAAAGTCATAGAACTTAATAAGCTTATCAAACGGGAGTTGACCCGCTTTGTAGTAAGCAATCAGCTGCGGGATAAATACTCGAGGAATGGAGTCTCCCTCAATGACGCCGATCATGCTTTTGCCTTCGGCCATCAAGTCATTATGAACATCAATATTCATCTCAGGTGTGATACCAACAATCGCAGCAGTGCCCAAGGGTCGCAAAGCATTGAGTGACTGCTTCACGACCAAAGGCACACCTGTGGTCTCGATAGCATAATGGCTGCCACCATCAGTTATTTTTTTGATTTCTGTGACCACATCAACATCTTTACCGTTGAATACGTGAGTCGCACCAAGCGCTTTTGCCAGCTCAAGACGACTGTCATGCACATCAACGGCAATGATGTACTGACATCCAATAATTTTGGCGGCCATGACTGCACTTAGGCCGACGGCACCCGCACCATAAATCACAATGCTAGAACCAAACGCTGGTTTCAGACGATTTAAGACGGTGCCAGCGCCAGTCTGAATGCCGCAGCCAAGTGGCCCAAGTAGTGCTAGATCCACCTCTGGATCAACCTTTACCGCATTTCTAGACTTGGCAATCGCGTAGGTGGCAAATGAGGATTGACCAAAAAAGTTGCCAGTGCCTCTCCGTCCTGTGCAAGCCTGTGGCTGCCATCATCCATCGCGCCACCGAAGTTCAGCTCGTTGAAGGTATCGCAAACGGTCGGATGACCTGTCAAACAATGACCACAATTGCCGCAGTGTGCAAACGACAGCACCACATGGTCACCGACTTGCAGATCAGGCACGCTCGCACCGACCGCATCCACCACACCAGAGCCTTCATGACCGAGTACAATCGGAAAGGGCGCTATACCCAAATCTCGTGCGACCACATCGGTATGACAGACACCAACTGCTACAATTCGAACTCGAATCTCGTCACTTTCGGGCGCTGCCAGTGTGACTGTTGCCAATTTAAATGCGTCACCTTGGCCATGAGTTACTGCTGCTTTAATATCCATTAGTATCCTCTCTTCTATTATTAGAGCCTGTTAAACATACACAAATAGGCACTGCTAATTGCTAAAAGAGATATAAAGGTCAATACGCCTCTATATCTCTTTTGAATATCCCTCTTATCTAAAGCTATTTTGATACTTTATTAAAGCGCAGTTTATCTACCAAGAACCCAGCCGCCATCCATAAACACGTTGGCTCCATGCATATAATTAGAGTCATCAGAGGCGAGAAATACAGCAAGTGCAGCAATCTCCTCTGGCTTTCCTGCACGCTGTGCTGGAATATTATTCAAACGCTCATCGTCAATCCCTTCGGTCATTGGTGACTCTATAAATCCAGGAGAGAGAATGTTTACTTTAATGCCCTTACTACCAAAATCAAAGGCCAACTGCTTGGTGAAACCTAACACGGCATGCTTAGAGGTGACATAGGCTGAGCCACCTGGCCCCGCCATTTGTGTCGCTTGTGAGCCAACATTAATGATAGCGCCCTTTCCTCTTTCCAAAAAGTGCGGGATCACTGCTTTTGAAGCCAGATACGGGGCTTTGACGTTGATAGCCATTAATTTATCGTACTCTTCTGCTTCTAATTCTACCGCTGTTTTGTAAGCATCATGAATGCCTGCACCATTGTACAGAATATCAATTTGACCAAACGCCTCTAACGCTTTGTCTACGACCGCTTGAATCTCCGAAGCTTTCGTGACGTCTGCTTCAATGAAAATCGCTTGTTGACCACGATCAGTTATTTCTTTAATAATACGTTTGCCATCTGCTTCATCTCGGCCAGTGACGACTACTTTTGCTCCTTCATTGGCATAAGCTTTAGCAGTCGCTTCTCCAAGACCAGATGTCCCACCAAATACGATGGCCACTCTCTCTTTTAATTTCATTTTATTTTCCCTTTTTATTGCTTTATAAGGCGCGTTATTAATGCACTAATATAACCGGTGACAGCGTACTGGCAATGATTTCTGTCGTTGTACTACCCAGAAAGAACCGTTGCAATTTGGAGTTGCCATAAGCACCAACCACCATGATATCGATATCATTTTCTACTTGAAACCTCAATAGCCCATCAACGGCATCAAGCTCAGATAAATGATGAGCTTCTACCATAAACCCCGATGACGTTATATGCTCAACGGCATCAGTGAGGCTTTGTTTTAAGGCATCCTTCTTATTACCTACCATCACGATATGACCTTGCAGATCTTTTAACAGCTTACTCTTCGCAACCATCTGGGTGGCTTTGACCGCTGTTTTACTGCCATCAAATGCCACCATATATGATTTAGGCTGTCTATATGGCTCTGAACAAATCAAGACAGGTATACTTGATGCTCGTGCCACGGTCTCTATTTGGCTGCCGATATTAATTCGGCTGTTTCTGTGATCTTCGCCGCGACGTCCCATGATAATAGCACGGTTTTTTTCTTTAAAGTGTTCAATAGCAGGTAGCAGCTTGCCACGGCGCTGATACGTACTAACCTCAATCCCTTTAAAGCTACTTTGCAGATAGCTTTTGGCATCTTGTATCAGGGCATTGCTATAACGGTTGACGACTTTGGCGCGTTGCTCATCCAACTGTGTTAGCTCTTCTAACAAAAACTGGCGGCTATCGATACCTATTGCTCCTGATAAATCCCGTCTGCTCGACACAGGTACGTCACTGACATGTAATAATCCAACTGACAAACCTAACCTGCTGGCATACCATGCTGCATAATCACAAACTGGCTCGGTCACTATCGAACCATCGATACAGGCTAAAATGTGCTGTTCTGTTGTCATCATCTTTCCTTAATTTTTTTAATTATTAAAGGGATAGAGTTACCATTGCACGCCCAGAAATCATACTATTGAGCCTATAGTTACAGTGAGTCATCGACAAGCAATCCCTGAGCATTGCCAGTAAGCTTGACGCAGTAGCAGTTTTATAGTGCGCCGCCTATATTATCTAGCATATCATTTCTGACATTTGTTGACCATTTCAAGTTGTACCGCTAAGATCAGCGCTGATTCAACTTATTGACACTGGCGATCAAAGCCACCAGTATCATCCCCATAACGATAAGGATACCCGACATCATGTGCGCCGCCTCATAGTTAAGCGCCTCAACTTGCTCATATATTGCAATCGACACCACTTTGGTCTCACCTGAGATACTGCCCCCAATCATGAGCACCACCCCAAACTCACCAATAGTATGGGCAAAACTGATTAAGCTACCAAGAATAATGCCAACGCGCGCTTGTGGCAGTGACACTCTGATAAAACGTCTTAGGCGACTGGGCTCTAATAAAGAGGCAACCTCCATAACGCTCGCTGGAATACGTAAAAATTGCGCATAGACAGGCTGAACATAAAAGGGAAGAGAGTAAATAATAGAGCCGATGACCAGACCTTCAAAGGTAAAGGTGAAGGCACTGATATTATAATGAGCAAGCCACTTGCCAATACCGAAGTTTGGACTTAACAGCAGTAATAAGTAAAAACCAATGACAGTAGGAGGTAGAACAAGAGGCATGGCAATCACCCCCATCAGTAATATCTTTATACGCCCAATAATATTGCCACGACTCGGTTTGGCGAGCCAATAGGCCAATGGCGTCGCAAATAATAATAAGCAAAGGGTGGTTATAGCGGCAAGCTTGATACTTACCCATACGGGCAGCAGCATATCTGAGATAAGAAACTGGGACATCATAGCATCACTGTTTATTTGCCTTTTATCCAAAGCATCACTTGTAATGCCCTGTACCCTACTGAGCACATCCTACTTGCAACCAGACTATTTACTTAGCAGCATACTATAAAGGCGCACTTACAAAGATAGCTTTAGCCTCATTATAAGTGCGCCCATTCATAGAACGGTCAGAATAACTTTCTATAGATACATTATTTAACGGCTAAATAACCCGCTTTAGAAAAGTAAGCTTGTCCTGCAGGGGAGCGCAGATAGTCAGTAAAATCTGCCGCTGCTGCGACATCAGTGACGAGCACACCATCTTGTAAGATAGCAGGATAAGAGTCTGGTGGTAAGATATAAAATTGCTCAGGCGTGGCTTTAATAGCGGTCACTTGAGAATGAGCCACAAAACCATAATCGACACTACCAGTATGCGCATACTGAAAGGCTTGACCGATATTCTCAGCTTGAATGATGCGCTTTTGCGTCGTTAAAGAATCGTATAGGTTCTGATCTTGTAGATAGACTTTGGCAGATTCGCCATAAGGAGCCAGTTCTGGGTTGGCGATGGTGATTTTTGTCTTGTCATCGCCCTGCAAGAACTCAGTCAATGTAGCTTGGTTAAGCCTACTGACAGATTTGGTAGCACTATAGATGGATAGCTGACCTTGGGTATAAGTAAATGGGATGTGACTTGTATCACCTTTAAACATCTCATCTACTAACTGAGCGGGGAATGTCTGATTGGCCGATAGGAAGATATCGTAAGGTGCACCTGAAGTGATTTGAGAATATAGCTTACCTGATGAAGCAAAGGTGACTTCGATTTCTTGATTAGGCAGATTTCTATCAGCTTTATAACCTTCGATGATTTCAGGTAACACATCCGATAAGTTAGCAGCAGCGGCAATACGCAGAATTTGGCTCTGTTCAGTAGCGTTATTAGCGTCTGATTGCGTAGCCTCTACGCTCTGCTCCTTGGTACAGGCGGTCAGCATGAAAGCTAGGCAAGCTGATGTCACTACTAGGTGTTTAATTCTCATGACTTATTCTCATTATTATTAATTTTAGTATGTTAATAAGGGCTATTTGGCCATTTTAACTATCTTTGTTTAGCCGTTATTACTCAGCCATTTAGAGGAATCATCCTCATAATACTCCTGCTTCCACACAGGGATATCCGCCTTAATCGTATCGAGTATCCAGCGACAAGCGTCAAAGGCTGGGTAACGATGGGCAGAGACGACACCCACCCATACCGCCACATCGCCAATCTCTAGCGCACCAATACGATGGATAGCAATGGCATGCGTGATCTCAAAACGCTTTTTGGCTTCCTCAATAATGGCGCGGCCTTGATTGAGTGCTAAGTCTTCATAACCATAGTAAGTCAAGCGATCCACACTGGTGGCATTATTATGATTGCGTACTCTACCCTCAAAACAGACAAAGGCGCCGCAGCTGTCATCATCAAGGGTGCTCTTGAGCCTGTCTTCATCGATAGCAATGTCTAATAACGCGAAGCCATCGCGCTCTGCGATTGCATAGACGTCATCGACGCTACGTTTGATGGTCATCGAATGACTATGTACATTATCTGTCATGTGTGTTCTCTATCTATTGTTTTTAAAACCCTGACTTAACCACCAGCGACTGGAGTGATGAATACCACACTGTCGCCATCGTTGATCTGGTCTGTCCAGTTAGCAAAGTAATCATTCACCGCCACGCGCAGCTCTGACTGCGGACGGCTAAAACGATGCTTTTGGCTAAGCTGCTGATATAACTCAGTCAATGACGTCGACTTCTGTACGCTGACGGTTTCTTCTTGGCAATTGGCTTCATCAGCCAAGCTGGCGAAGTACAGGACATTGATATTCATCGTTGTTTCGGTATTGGTTGCTACTTCTAAAATACTCATCATATTCTCCATTCTTGTCAAACTATCCAGCTTTAGCTCTATCGCATAACATCGCTGGTTGTCAAAACGAATTTACGCTCTTAAGCATGACTATAATCTGACTTACCGCCCGTTTTATTCATCAGATGAATGTTATCAATCACAATGTCATGCGATATGGCCTTAGTCATGTCATAGATGGTCAAGCAGGCAATGCTCACAGCCGTTAGCGCTTCAATCTCAACCCCTGTTTTATGGGTGACTTTTACGGTGCCACTAACGATAATACTATTCAGCGCATCATCATATTCAAAGGTTAGACCTATTTTGTCTAATGGTAATGGATGGCACAGTGGGATAAGATCGTGGGTGCGCTTGGCTGCCATGATGCCTGCGATATGAGCCGTCTGGGTAATGCTGCCTTTTTTGGTCATGCCATCAGCGGCTTTGATTTGTTTATAAACCGCGCTTGGGAAACGCACTTGCCCTTGTGCACTTGCCTCTCT
>JARIEH010000336.1 GCA_029256865.1 Psychrobacter sp. | reverse complement strand
CCTTAATCGTATCCAATATCCAGCGACAAGCGTCAAAAGCTGGGTAACGATGGGCAGAGACGACACCCACCCATACCGCCACATCACCAATCTCTAGCGCGCCGATACGATGGATAGCAATGGCATGCGTGATCTCAAAACGCTTTTTGGCTTCCTCAATAATGGCGCGGCCTTGATTGAGCGCTAAGTCTTCATAGCCATAGTAAGTCAAGCGATCCACACTGGTGGCATTATTATGATTGCGCACGCGGCCTTCAAAGCAGACAAAGGCGCCGCAGCTGTCATCATCAAGGGTGCTATTGAGCCTGTCTTCATCGATAGCAATGTCTAATAACGCGAAGCCATCGCGCTCTGCGATTGCATAGACGTCATCGACGCTACGTTTGATGGTCATCGAATGACTATGTACATTATCTGTCATGTGTTGTCTCTATTTATTGTTTTTAGAACCCTGAGTTAACCACCAGCGACTGGAGTGATAAACACCACACTGTCGCCATCGTTGATCTGGTCTGTCCAGTTAGCAAAGTAATCATTCACTGCCACGCGCAGCTCTGACTGCGGACGACTAAAACGATGCTTTTGGCTAAGCTGCTGATACAACTCAGTCAATGACGTCGACTGCTGCACGCTGACGGTCTCTTCTTGGCAGTTGGCTTCATCAGCCAGGCTGGCAAAGTACAGGACATTGATATTCATCGTTGCTTCGGTATTGGTTGCTACTTCTAAAGTACTCATCATATTCTCCATTCTTGTCAAACTATCCAGCTTTAGCTCTATTGCATGACATCTTGCATAACATCGCTGGTTGTCAAAACGTATTTTCTCTTTTAAGCATGACTATAATCTGACTTACCGCCAGTTTTATTAACGAGATGAACATTATCAATGACAATGTCATGCGATATTGCTTTGGTCATGTCATAGATGGTCAAGCAGGCAATGCTCACAGCGGTTAGCGCTTCCATCTCAACCCCTGTCTTATGGGTGACTTTTACAGTGCCGCTGACGATAATACTATTCAGCGCATCATCATATTCAAAGGTTAAACCAATTTTATCTAATGGTAATGGATGGCACAGTGGGATAAGATCGTGGGTGCGCTTGGCTGCCATGATGCCTGCGATATGAGCCGTCTGGGTAATGCTGCCTTTTTTAGTCATACCATCAGCGGCTTTGATTTGTTTATAAACCGCGCTTGGGAAACGTACTTGCCCTTGTGCACTTGCCTCTCTGGTACTGGCGGTCTTGCCACTGACATCCACCATAGTAATATCGCCGTCACTGTCTAGGTGCGATAGTGCAGATTGGCTGACAACAGCTTGGTTATCTTTTTGGGCGTTCGCGCTCATTTACATACTCTCTTCGTTATTAGCTTATCGATCTGTCATTTTATAAATCAATCAAAGCCGTATAGGCACGCTTAAATTCTTCAGGCGTATTAAAATTGGTCAAGTGCTGCCAGTTTTTTTCAAACGGTACAGAATGCACCATCGGCTTAATAAATTGCATCACTCGCCGCTGCCCGCTATCAATATAAGCCTTTAAATCAGGCTCCATACTCAATTGATAAAGCCCCAGTAATGGATATAAATGATGCTCATCTGCTAAGCAAATCACTTTTTTATCTACTGCCTGGCTTTCTGTTGTTTGGCTTTCTATTGTTTGATTACCAGTTGCTTGAATTGCTGAAGACTGTAGTTTTTGCCATAAAGCGGTGGCAGGTATCAGGCTGTCGCAGCTAATAACCAGCAGCCATGATGACTTCTTATATTGCAAGTTAGCTGATGCATTTAAACCTACCAATGATTGCAAAGCTGACTCAATGGCGACTAAAGCTCCGCCTGTATCAATCTGACCGTCGGCTTTTTGTTCTGCACTTTTCTGCTCTTCATTTTTCTGGCTATAATGACTGCTACCATCATAGTCCGCAATATGAATGATGGATGATTGAGGGTTGTTGGCACTCAGATCTGAACTGACTGTAAAACCACGCTCGTTGTCCGCAATCATAATTGGAGCATTACTATTAGTCATACTCAAAGCGAGCGCATGACGCACATGATAGTCTAGCAAGCGCTCACCTGTCGGTAGAGTGAGCGTGGCTTTAGGCGTGCCCATACGGCTAGACGCGCCACCTGCCAAGATCACAACCCCTGCTAGACTCTGTGATGCACTCAATACATCTGAGTCACCTACATTACCAATCTTCATAATTCAATCATGGCTAGGATTGGTACGCATAAAGTGTGGCACAAAGTTACACGGACGCGTACGACTATCAAGCTGCTCTTTTAATATGCCTTCCCAACCTGTGCGACAAGCACCTGATGATCCTGGTAAGCAGAATATACCCGTGCCATTTGCCATACCCGCAATCGCTCGAGATTGGATAGTAGACATACCAATATCGTCTTTTGAGATTAAGCGGAACATCTCACCAAAGCCATCAACCGACTTATCAAACAATACGCCTGCCGCTTCTGGCATGCTATCTCTGATATAAAATCCTGTGCCACCAGTGGTAATGACAGCATGGACACTTGGATCTGCAATCCAACGACTCAATACCGCTCTAATTTTATAGATATCATCAATAATTAACTCGCGATCCGCCAGCTTATGACCTGCTGCCGTCAGCTGATCAACTAAGTACTGCCCTGAAGTGTCTTCTGCAAGCGTACGACTGTCAGAAACAGTTAGGATGGCGATATTAAGCGGGATAAATACAGCTGCAGGTTTGCTCATGGATAGTCCTTAATATATGTCATGTGTGAAAATTAAAAACGATAAGATGAAGAGAATAAAGCCTAGCCACCAATCTCTAACCACCGATTAAAGATAAGTTGTGCATAATGCCGCTATTGGAGTCATGCAAATGATGATGTTCAGGTTTGATTGGCATAAAGCTATGTAAGGTATTCACTAAGCCTTGTATATCATTCTGTTGTAGATGCTGACGGATATCATAGTTACCTTGGTCGAATAAGCACAAATGCACTTTGCCTTTACTGCTCACCCGCAGACGGTTACAACTGTCACAGAAATGGGCAGAATAAGGCGCAATCATGCCAATACGGCCCATATAATCTGGATGACTATATTCTATCGCTGGCCCATCTGTGCTACCACGCTCATGGGTCTGCCAACCGTGCGCCAATAAGTAATCCGTGATGATGTCAGACTGAGCATGCTGTGCAAAGAATAAATCACTGTTGTCACTGGTCTGCATGAACTCAATAAAGCGATAAGTGACGCGCCTATCTTTGACGTAGTCGATGGCGTTCATCAGGTTTTCAAAGGCAGTTTCTGCCATCAAGATACTGTTTATCTTGAGCTTAATATCCGTGGTTTCTAACAGCTTATCCATATCAGTCATTAGCTGTGGCAAGGTATCAAAGCCCGTCATCTTATGAAAGGTACTGGCATCAAAACTGTCCATACTGATATTGAGTTGATTCAATCCAGCTGCCTGCCAGTTTGCCAAATGCTTACCAAGCTTATAACCA
>JARIEH010000148.1 GCA_029256865.1 Psychrobacter sp. | reverse complement strand
GTACTTGGCTGATTGAGTCACGTTTGGATGAGCTAGAGGGTATCAGTAAGTGTCAGGTGAACTTGACCAATCAGCGCATGCGCGTGATTTGGGATGAAGATAAGCTACCGATTAGCCGTATCTTAGGTATTATCAATGAAATTGGTTATGAGGCGAAACCCTATCGTCAAGATACTCATGAGGCCATGCTAGCGCGTCATACCAATCAAATGCTACTAAGGCTCGGTATCGCAGCATTGGGCTCAATGCAAGCGATGATGTATTCTGTAGCGATTTACCTTGGTGACTATAGTGACATGTTGGTCTTTCAGCGTGACTTTTTGCGTTGGGTCTCTTTGTTCGTCAGTACGCCTGTGTTCTTTTATGCGGGTATGCCTTTCTTTACCTCAGCTTGGTCAGCGATTCGAGCGCGGCAAGTTAATATGGATGTGCCAGTCAGTATCGCTTTGATTGTGACCTTCTTTGCCAGTCTTTATGCCACCATTACGGGGCAAGGGGAGACGTACTACGATTCGGTCAGTATGTTTATTTTCTTCTTATTGGCAGGACGGTATATTGAGCATAATGCGCGTCTAAAAGCCGCCACTATGGCCAATGATTTGGTGGTGATTGAACCAGTCTTGGTACAAAAAATTTCTGAAGACAAAGACGCGGCTGAGCGTGTCTTGCAGCAGCTACAGCAAAACTCTGTTAAGAAAAGTGCTATTGAGCAAAATGAGTTTAATCAAGTACATCAAGACTCTATCAATCAAGCTGCTAACAATACAGACGCTCAAAACCAGTTAAACACGACGCCAGAATCCATACCTGATTTTATGCAGAGCATGGATGCCAATATTCATAAAATAACCACCCGTATTGCACAAGACTGGCAACAGAAAAGCAGTCAATCACCCTCTCTCTCAAAATTAGAGCAGCCTGTAGAAGAAAAACACATGGTGACGGCTCATAGCTTGCAAGTCGGCGACATTATCATGGTGGATGCTGGATCTGAAATTATCAGTGACGGGATTTTGCTTAGTCCAACCGCGACTGTCTCGCAAAGCTTGCTGACGGGCGAGGGTGACTTGATTATCAAGGCTCAAGGTGACTATATCGTTGGTGGGGCGCAAAACGACAGTCAGCCGTTTGAAATGCTGGTCACAGCCTTGCCAGAAAACAGCCAAATAGGCTTGATCGATAGGCTCATGAACCGTGCCATGAGTGAAAAGCCAAAGCTCGCCCAGCAAGCGGATAAGCTGGCACGTTGGTTTGTCGCACGGGTTTTGGTATTGTCGGTCTTGGTATTTATCGGCTGGTATATCGTCGATCCAAGCCAAGCGATTTGGGCAACGGTAGCGGTGCTAGTGGCCACTTGTCCTTGTGCGCTGTCACTGGCTACGCCGATTGCTTTGACCGTCTCGACCAATCGCTTGGCCAGCTATGGGTTTTTGACGACCCGTGGACATACCCTGCAAACACTGGCTGAGATTACGCATGTGGCTTTTGATAAAACAGGTACTCTGACTTATGGTAAGCCCAACTTACTAAATATTGAGCTAACAGACTTTGCTCGTCAAAATAATACTGAAGACTTAGCTTTGGCTGCACAAAAAGACCAGCTATTAGCGATTGCGGCGGCGCTAGAAGTAGGCAGTCGCCATCCTATCGCTCATGCGCTGCTCACCGCTGCCTATCAGCTGCATTTGCCATCTACGCAAGCGTTGCGTCATCATCCTGCAGGTGGGGTAGAAGCGATGATTGAGGGTGTGCTATACCGGATTGGTCATGCGGATTTTGCTTTAGATAGAGCGAACAGCGACTTTAATGAGGATAACGATTTAACCATTGATTTGGTTGCCGAGCGAGCCAGCTCAGCAGTGGTGTTATCTTGCAAGCAAAGTCAGTCAGAATCATGGCAAGCACTGGCTTGTTTTTACTTTAATGATAAGGTGCGTGATAGCGCCAAATCGATGCTTGATGCGCTCAAAGGCATGGGCATTGAGCCTATTATGTTGACAGGCGATCCAAGTCCGCAAGCACTGGTGATGGCTGAGAGCTTGGGCATGCAGGCTGCTTATAATGGTTTGTCACCGACAGATAAGGTCAATCATATCCAAAAACTGCAGGCTGAAGGCGGGATAGTGCTGATGGTTGGGGATGGTATCAATGATGCACCAGTACTAGCCGCAGCGGATGTCTCGACCTCAATTGCTGGTGCAGCCGATTTGGCGCAGGTTTCTAGCGACAGTATCATATTGAATGGACAAATCGAAGCTATCACGGCGGCGAAACGTATCGCTGATAAGACCGAACGTATCATTAAGCAAAATTTTCGCTGGGCACTGGCTTATAACGGTAGTGTGTTAATACCAGCGGCGCTAGGCTATGTACCGCCTTGGCTTGCTGCTATCGGGATGTCTTTAAGCTCATTGTTAGTCGTATTAAACGCCTTACGTCTAAAACGTTCCTAATTTAAATAAGCACTTAGTTACATCCATGATTAGTTACATCCATAAAAAAACCGCCTTTCAAAAGGCGGTTTTTGTTTTTATGCAAAGCTTTTATGAAACAGTTTAACGAATTAGTCTTGTAGATAACTTAGCAGACGCATGAATTCGATGTACATCCACACCAGCGTTGCAAGGATACCGATACTAAATAACCATTCGTAGTCTTCAGAAACACCCATCGCAACTCCGCGATCGATATTATCAAAGTCTAATAACAGGGTGAAAGAGGCGATAACGATGACAAACAAGCTAAAACCAATAGCAATGGCGCCGCCTTCAAATAAGAAAGGTAAGCTCGAACCGAACACGAGAGACAACACCCACTGCGCCACATAAACCAGCATAATAGCAATCAATGCTGAGGTGACGATTGAGCGGAATTTCTCAGTCACTTTAACCAAACCTGAGCGATATAACCCTAGCATCACTGCTGCTGTCACGAATGTGGCACACATGGCAGTGACTGGTACGCTTGGATACATTCTCATAAAGAACAACGAGATACCGCCCAAGAATATACCTTCTAGTAACGCATAAGGCACTGCAAAGGTTTTGGCTTTTTGTGGCTTAAAGGTGATAAAAACTGCTAAACCAAAGGCGGCGAACATACTACCAAAGGCCGCCATCGTAATAAAACCTTGCGATAAACCAGCCATAAGCGCATAAAAGAAAAAGCCCACACCAGTGATAGCAGATAATCCGAGTAACAGACTGGTCTTTTGTATCACACCTTTGACTGTCATTGGATTACCGCCGATCGCAAGTTCTGCGCGACTGACAATAGGATTGGCCATATAGATGTCCTTAATAAAATATGAATAATTTGGATGCACGCTACTTTAGCAAAACCGCCCTTATTGTCAACTGTGTTTACGTGACAGCCATCAAGGCTTCCCAAGATTATTGCGTCGTTTATTGATTGCTAGATAAAGGGCGGCTGCATCGCTAGACAAACGCGTCTAAAGATGACGTGTGATAGCTGATATATGGGGCCAATTACGACAGTTAACAACGATAATTGATAAACATGCTAGTCTAAGTGCTGATTTATCGCTATCATTGCGCTGTACTTTAAAGTTATGTCGAGTCGTTTTATGGAAAACTCAGCGCAGTCCGAAAGACTGCCACACTTACATCAATCAGAGCTGTTTCACGCTATTAAGAACCCAGCTTTTCGCCGTATTGGTCTGATGGGCCGTGGAGGAAAACGCAGCGTCACCAAGAGTCTTCTGCAGATCGCGCAAACCATCAATGAGATGAAGCTGACGCTGATTATGGATGTACAAACGGCCAATTTGCCTACGTTGGACCTGACTGAAATTGAAGCAGTTAAGATCGTCAAACGTAGTTTGATTGGGGAGATTTGTGACTTAGTAATTGTCGTGGGTGGTGATGGTTCCATACTGCATGCTGCGGAAGCGCTGGCCCGTTACCGAGTGCCCGTGCTAGGGGTTAACCGTGGTCGCCTAGGGTTTCTAGCCGACGTAAAACCTGATGAGGCAGCTTTTAAATTACGCCAAGTATTGATGGGTGATTATCAGTTGGATCATAGGTTTTTATTGACGATGGAGATACGTGAGGGTCGAGAGATTATCCATGAAGATATGGCGCTCAATGACGTGGTATTGCATGCTGGTAAATCTGTGCATATGATCGATTTTCAGATGAAAATTGACGGGCAAGACGTCTACCGCCAGCATAGCGATGGTTTGATCGCAGCGACACCCACAGGTTCAACTGCTTATGCACTCTCTGGCGGTGGTCCTATTATCCATCCGAGCATGGATGCCATCTGTCTTGTGCCCATGCACCCGCATACCTTGTCTAGTAGACCGATTGTGGTCAGTGGTAACAGTGAAGTCTGCATTCGGATTCACGAAGACAATCGTACCCAACCTATGGTCAGTGCTGATGGCAAGGCAAGTATGCCCTTGGAACAAGATCAGCGTCTGTATATCCGCAAACACCCGGACAAGCTCACTTTACTGCATCCTCCAGGCTTTGACTTTTATGAAGCCTGCCGAACCAAATTACATTGGAATGTGCATGCGGAAGAGTTCAGTCTTGATAAAGATGATGATATTATTGACGATGAATAAACGTACCTGTCATATAAAAATATGATATAAAAAGCGGTGGAGAGTAGATAAAATGGATAAACAAACAATATTAGCGAGTTTAACCTCTGAAGTGGTAGAGAAGTTTCGTGTCGCCATCGAGTTAGGCAAATGGCCCGACGGTAGGCGCTTAACGGTCGAGCAACGAGAGAC
>JARIEH010000228.1 GCA_029256865.1 Psychrobacter sp. | reverse complement strand
TAGCGATAAATCACTAACGCATTATAAATGGCAATGGGAATAGTGAGTGCAATCAAGGCATATGGAAGATTATAAAACAGTTGATAAAGCAGCTGATTGTCATGAAATGCTTTGATACTGGCAATGGTGCCAAAGACCATAAAGGCGAGAATAGCAGCATAAATAAGATAAATCGCTATTTGGTTGGCTCGCTGCGCGCCTTTGATACGAGCAATAGCAAGCGGAGCAAAGCCATGTTGCGACTTGCTTTGCAAGGGTTGGTCTGAGGTATTGGTCATAACAGTCAGTCGTTTATCAGTATGTGGTTATAAGTATGCATTAAAAAGCAGCTGCTCAGGCGCCCTATCATTGTATCGCAAACCGGCCTGAACTCAGTGCTTGCCTATTCTGTTTTAATGGCACTAATGGCAAAGGCGCTATTAGGATCAGCGAAATAGGCGGACAGCAGGATACAGGCAGAGATATCGTCAATCGGGTCGCGAGGATCTTGGATCCAACCTTGCTCCCATGCCAGCTCACGTGCTGCCACTGAGGTCAAACGCTCATCACAGAGCTTCACGGTCACAGGTAAATGTTGCTCCATGATGCGATGTGCTAAACGGCGGGCAAATTTATGCGCCCGTTTGGAGAGAATGGAGCTGCTACCATCCATATTCAGTGGCAGACCAACCAGTACTTGCGTGACGCCCCATACTTTTATGATACCCAGCAGATTGTCCCAATCAGGTTGGCCGTTGTCCATCGCCAAAATATCAAAAGCGCGCGCGGTCTCGGTAATGGTATTACCAAGTGCCATCCCCATCTTTTTGACGCCATAATCTAGCGCTAAAATCAGATGGTCTTTTGGTGTTGGATCCGTTTGACAGGTATTGCTGGCATGCTCTACGGACATATCCGTCTCGTTATGGTTATCTGTGTCTGTGTTAAGAGTATTGTTGACCATAGTAGCGCCGTTCCCTGTTGTCATTGAGCTTATCGGGCTCAGTATGACGTTATATGTTGGACTTTAGCAAAAGCAAAACAGCTCATTAACCCGAGATTAACTCCCTATTAAGCATGACCAATATCACTGCTTAAATAATCAAAGTTAACCCCAATTTTCTCCGCCGCTGACTGCCAACGCTCTTCAAATGGTGTATCGAACAATAAGGTTAAATCAGCGGGGCAGATGAGCCAATCGCCATTTTTAAGCTCGTGCTCTAGCTGTTTTTTACCCCAGCTGGCATGCCCCAAACACAGCTGATAATGCCCGATGCCTTGACCCGCTGCGATACGCTTGAGAATGTCTTGGCTGGTGGTAATACAGACATTCTCTGATATCGCAAAAGAGGACGCCCACTCTGGTTGGCCAGTATGCAGCACAAAGCCTACCTCAGGGTACATCGGACCGCCCTCTAGCGCCAGATCTTCCATGACTTGTGGATCAGTCACCTCGATCTCCAAATCTTCTAATAGCTTACCGACACGTGATTGCTCGATTGGACGATTCACCATCAACCCAAGCGCACCTTGTTTGTCATGGCGACAGATATAGATCAGCGCGCGCTCAAACCGTGGGTCTGGCAGCTCCGGCGTTGCAATCAAGAAGTGATGGGTTAAATTCGCTTTAGACATAGTTACAGACACAGTATAAACAAGATGAGACATTACTATATGGTGATTGCTGGCAGAAAATCAACAGAGGTTTGTTATTCGCGTCGCCGTTGCCGATCATTTAATATCAGTCAGCAGACTGCGCGCGTGATCACGCGTCACATCAGTAATGGTCACGCCACCTGACATGCGTGCCAGCTCATCTACTTGTGCCTCTTTATCTAAGATAACCAGCTCACTTTGGGTTTGTTCATGATGATGCTTTTGTACCAAAATATGCTGATGCGCTTGTGCCGCTACTTGTGCTTGGTGAGTAATGGCTAATAATTGCTGTGTCTGCCCAAGCGCACGCAATAGCTCGCCAACGACTTGTGCGGTACCGCCACTGATACCGACATCGACCTCATCGAAAACCAGCATGGGTTTGGCAGCATTGTTATCCGCATTGGTCGCTTGTAATACTTGCATGACCAACGCCATCCGTGACAGCTCACCGCCTGAGGCAATTTTATGTAGCGGCTGCATCGGCATACCAACGTTGGCACTAAATAGTAAGTCGATATCAAAGCACCCTTGGGCATTATAGTGGCTAGGATCTGATTTTTTAGTAAAGACAAACTCACAACGTGCATTTGGCAGGGCAAGTGGTTGCAATTGCTTAATCAGCTGCTTGCTGACAATCGGTGCAGCTATAGAGCGCTCCTTATTTAACTGAGTTGCGAGCGTGAGATACTCTTGCCAAGCGTTCTCAATTTGTGCTGCCATGGCATCGCTGCTGGGCTCATTTTCTAACAGCTCTAGTTGCTGCTGCCAAGCTTTCGCTTCAGTGATTAAGTCGCTTGCTGGTAAGTTATGCTTGCGTGATAAGCGGTGACCAAGGCTGATAAGGCTGTCTAGTTCTTGTAAGCGTTCAGGGTCAGGCAGTTGCTGTTCTGCATACTCAGAGAGTAGGGCGGTCACCTCAGTAATTTGCTGCTGCGCCAGATGCAATTGTTCTGATGCTTGCCCAAAGGTTTGACTAACACTCATTTGATTATCGCAGAGCTTAATCGCTTGCCCCAGAAAGGTCATAACATCCGGCTCATCAGTGTCATTATCAAGCAAATGCAGACCATGACTGGCCTCTTGCATCAAAGCTTCAATATTGGATAACTCTTCATGCTCTGCTTCAATATCATGATAATCGACCGCTAGTAACGGTGCGATATCCGCCAGCTGGCTTTGGAGTAGCTGAATACGGTCTTGGCGCTGAGCTTCTCGGCTGGCAATTTCATCTGCTTGGCGTTTGAGCTGTTGGTACTGTTGGTAGTGACTGGCAGTTTGCACCGCTAATGTCGTCAACTGTGCCATCTCATCCAGCCATTGCACCACAAATTGCGGCTTGAGTAGCGCCTGCTGGGCATGTTGACTATGAATGTTAACGAGTAGTGCACCGAGACTTTTAAGCTCAGAGAGACTCACTGGCGTACCATTGAGCCATGCTTTTGAGCGACCATTACTGCTGAGTTGCCGACGTATCAATACTTCTGGCTCATCTAAAGAGCGTTCGTTCGCTGCAAACCATTCTGCTACCACCGTATTTTCTGCTACATCAAACTGTGCATAAATGTCCGCATTTGTAGCACCATGTCGTACCATCGCACTGTCTGCTCGATCGCCTGCACACAATGCTAGCGCATCGAGCAGTAATGACTTGCCAGCACCTGTCTCACCGGTAATGACATTAAAACCTTCAGCAAAACTCAGCTCATGCTCATTGATCAGGGCAAACTGATATAAGGTTAGTGATAACAGCATCAAGGCCTCTCATGGCAGACGGTTAATATCGGATAAAGACTAGCGGTCAGTATATAGTATCAAAACCTACTCAATATAAGTTTTATCGTCGAAAAAATCTATTTTATCTTGGAGTAAGAGAGTATTTAGAAATATTATACTACTTATTAAAGTAGTCAGAAGTAAAGTTAAAGGTAACCCTGATAAAGCGTATACTCTGTGAAGATTTAGCGATTACTTTAGAGTAATTATATTCATTAATTTGTAATAATAGCTGTATAAAGCGCCATACAATAAGCTATAGTTAAACACCCTGACCCTAAATATTAATCATGCTTTACACGTGTGCTGTAACAAACTTTACAGATATAATGTGGTAGCATAATCTCACCTAATCATAATATCTGGCCACACTGAACACACATGTTAACGCATGCGATAATGTTTCAATGACGCTAAAGTAAAGTTTTATCATAAGATTAGGCAGTAAAATCAATATTTTAGGCGTCGGGGACCAAGCTAGGTAACATCATAGTAGTGCTTTAAAATATCCTCGTTATAGTCAAGAGGAAAGAATGTTCATAGCGTTACTATGTGCATAGCAGACCTCTTAATTCCCCTAAAATAAGTCACTTATTTTTTAGTTTAGCAATAATTATTTGATAAGGAAGCCACTATGTCAGCGGCACAATTTACCAATGTGACAGTCAATGCTCAGGCGACGATATCTTATGATGGTCGCTGCTCAAGCCATACTATTATGTTTGAAGACGGTCGACACAAGACTTTGGGTGTCATCTTACCGTGTGATAACACTATCGAGCAATACCAGTTCAGTACCAATACCTCTGAGCGTATAGAAATCATTAGCGGAGAGTGCGAAGTCAAGATTAGTGGCGATGAAGAGTTCAGTTATTATCGTGCTGGCCAGTCTTTCGTGGTCGAAGGCAATAGTAGCTTTAATTTACGTACTGATGAGATTGTGCAATATGTCTGCCATTTAGAAGGCTGATAATAGCG
>JARIEH010000069.1 GCA_029256865.1 Psychrobacter sp. | reverse complement strand
AACTACTGATATACTACTGAGTCAAGCCAGTCAGAACTTACCAATATTGAGTTTGTTGCAATGTTTTGGTAAAGGGCAGACATAAGGCTTGGCTTTTTTGTGCTTATACGCTTTATATGTTTTCAGTCATTAGGACATGTAGAATCTGTCCGTTTTTTGTATTTGTTATTGACTAAGAACTAAGTTGAGGCTTGAGATAGGCCTGTTATTGATTCATCGACAAGGATAATTCTTTGAGTAATTTTAAGACATTTACTGATCTACCACTTTCAGAACCCACGTTAAAAGCGATCAGTGATCTGGGATTTACCGAATTGACCGCCATTCAAGCACAAATATTACCGCATACTTTGGTGCATCAAGATGCTATTGGGCAGGCGCAAACTGGTACCGGTAAAACCGCGACGTTTTTGCTGACGATTATGGAAACCTTATTAAAGCGCTCTTTTGCTGATGATGAAGAGCGGTTTTTAGGGGAGCCACGTGCGGTCGTCATGGCGCCAACACGTGAGCTTGCACAGCAGATATTCGATGATTGTATCGCGCTAACTAAATATACTTCATTACATAGCGTCTGTATCATGGGCGGCACCAATTATGAGACGCAGCAGCACGAGCTTGAGCGCCAGTATGTGGATATTTTGATTGCTACACCTGGACGTTTGATTGATCTGATGAACAAAGGCATGGTTTATCTAGATCGGGTAGAAGTGTTGGTGTTGGATGAAGCAGATCGTATGCTCGATATGGGCTTTATCCCTGATATCAAACGCTTGGTTGGTCGTATGCCAGCAAATACAGACCGTCAGAGCTTATTATTTTCTGCGACCTTCAACCAAGATGTGATGAATCTTGCCTACCGCTGGTTACATGAGCCGCAGTTTGTTGAGATAGAGCCTGAGCATAAAACCAGTGAGTTGGTAGATCAGCATTTTTATCTATTAACAGAAGACCAGAAGTTAGAGGCACTACAAGGTATTTTGGCGGATGCAGCGGTAGATAAAGTAATCGTCTTTGCCAATCGTAAGGATCAGGTAAAACGCTTATACCATAAATTGCGTCAAGGCCATAAAGTGGTGATGCTGTCAGGTGATGTGATTCAAGAGAAGCGTGAAAAGTATTTACAGCGCTTTAAAGAGGGTCATGCTTCTATTTTGGTGGCAACCGATGTCGCAGGACGTGGTATTCATGTCGATGATATCAGCCATGTGGTCAACTATACTTTGCCAGATCAACCAGATGATTACGTGCATCGTATCGGTCGTACAGGGCGTGCTGGGCAAACGGGTATCAGTATTAGCTTTGTCAGTGAAGACGATGCTTTTAACATACCTGCGCTTGAAAAGCATTTAGAGACTAAGTTTAGCCTTGAGCAATGGCGAGCGTAATAGCCTAGAGTATAAACTTGCTTTGCTTATTTTATAAACAGCCATTATAAACAACTTTTAATAAGCAATAATAAAAAAGCCCTCAACGATAAAAGACACGTTGAGGGCTTTTCTGTGGCTAATTTGGTTTGAGTCTCAATTATTGAGTGTGATCCATCGTCTCTGCATGTTCATTCATGTCATGTGTGTTGTCGTTCATCTGGCTCATATCTTGATGGCTAGCGTTATCTGCTTCAGACATCATAGCAGAAGGGTTGCCATGTTCCATTTGCGCATGATCACCTTTTTCACCATGTCCACTATGCATGGACATCATAATCATAGGTATGAAAATAACGGCCATACCTGATAGTATCATCAATATGCCATTTACCTGGCGTAAGCGGAAACGTCCAATTTTATCATGTAACCAACCAACGGTCTCATGAGTAGCGACCAGCATTGGTACAGTGCCAAGACCGAACACAAACATCAATGCAGCACCGCTCAACGGATTATGGGCCACGACTGCGATCAGCAAAGCGCCATAGACCAGACCACAGGGTAAATACCCCCACAATAGACCCGCTGCCAGTGCGCGTGGATAAGTATTGAGTGGAAAGACCTTTTGACGTACGGGGCTCAGATACTGCCAAAAACGCATGCCGACGCGCTCAAGTTTATTCAAAAAAGGGGCACCAAGCATAATAACGCCCACAAAGACTAAAACCAGCCCTAGCAAGATACGTGGTGTACTGTTACCTTTCATCAATGGCTCTAAGACTGTCGTACCAATGAGACCTGCAACCAAACCTAGAATAGAGTAACTCACTAGGCGACCAAAATGATAAGTTGC
>JARIEH010000271.1 GCA_029256865.1 Psychrobacter sp. | reverse complement strand
TCGAGGTAAAAACGCTGCTCTTCACCGTCTCTGACACTGGTGAAGATGTCCAAGAGGCGCTCAAGCTAGGGGTAGATGGTTATCTATTAAAGGACATGGAGCCAGAGTTAATCATCGTCGATATCCGCAAGGTGCTACGCGGTGAGCTGGTTATCAGCCCAAATCTGGCATCGATATTGGCGCAAACCATGCGTAAGCCCAGCATCGATGATATCGCTGGCAATTTGACCGCCAGAGAGTTGCAAGTCATTCAAATGATTTCTGAGGGTCTCAGTAACAAGATGATTGCCAATAAGCTCGATATCGCAGAATCCACGGTTAAGGTACATGTCAAACACATCCTTAATAAAACTGGTCTGCGCACCCGTGTTGAGGCGGCGGTCTGGACGGTGAATCATTTATCTAAATAGCACTGTATGCAAAACATACGCTGCATAATCATAAAAAAACCCACCTCGCGTCTGATAAGCGAGGTGGGTTTTTTATTTTAGATTAAGACTTTAATACCTTAAAACCTTAAAGCCTTAAAACATACAGCAGTCGATTATTATCGAGCTTCTTCAGCCGCAATCTGACGATCTACCGAGGACATTTTGTATTCATCACCAAAGGCATCTTCAGGCTCTTCTAACCAGAAGTAACAAACCAACCAAGCGATGAACGCACCGACTGCGATGATTAAAAAGAACTGATTTGGCTCTACAAAAGTATAAATAAATAAGTAGAATACCGCGCCCACGTTACCATAAGCACCCGCCATACCCGATATCTGCCCTGTCAGACGGCGTTTGATTGAGGGGATAATACCAAAGGTTGCGCCTTCTGCCCCTTGGACAAATACCGAACATAAAATAGTGAAGACCACGGCGATAAATAACGGCCACTGCGCATTGAGCAGACCCATTAATACAAAGCCGATACCGATACCAAACATATATATGAGCATGACCAGACGACGGTTACCGACCTTGTCAGAGATATAACCACCCAATGGACGCGCCCATAAGTTCACAAAAGCAAACGTTGAGGCGACCAGTCCTGCTGCCGTCGGGTCAAGTTTCCATGTCGCCGCAAAGAACATCGGTAGCATAGAGACCACCGCCAGCTCTGCGCCAAAGTTGGCAAAATAACTGACGTTGAGAGCCGCCACGGACTTAAAGGGGTATTTATCATCTTCAGGAATACCTGCTTTGAGCATGGGCGCATTGACGCTAATCGCCTTATAGATTTGATAAACAACCACGGCAGCGATAGTGACATACAATACCCAAGCCACGGTATCACTCACAAACCCCATGTCTTGCGTACGATAAACCAAAACCCCTAACACCCCATATAAAGGGATGGTAAATAGACAATACAACCACAGATCACGCCAGCTTGAGACTTCTAAAGCCCCTGACTTACGTGCTTTTTTGTGAGTATCTTCTGTCGGGCCGTCAGTAATCAAGAACCAATAAGCCACGCCATATACCGCCATCAATAGCCCAGATAAGGCAATCGCCCAGCGCCAGCCATCATCCCCACCAAAAAACTGTAATGCCACAGTCGGAATCGTAATCGCCGCAGCCGCCGAACCAAAGTTGCCCCAACCAGCATAGAAGCCTTCAGCGAAGCCGATGTCTTTTGGTTTGAACCAAAGTGCGGTCATATGGATACCGACCACAAAACCTGCCCCAACGATAGACATGAATAAACGCGCAACGAATAGCTGCATGGCGGACGTACCAAAAGCGAAAAACCATGTCGGTATCGCCATCACCACCATGAGTATCGAGAACACCCGTCTAGGCCCAAAGCGATCCAATGCCATTCCCACCACCACACGTCCCGGAATGGTCAAAGCGACGTTGGCAATTAAGAAAAGCTTGATGTGATCTGAGGTTAGATAACTCTCTGTTTGTAGCATCGATGTCGCCAGCGGCGCCATGTTAAACCAGACATAAAAGGTAAGAAAAAAAGCGATCCACGTGTAGTGAAGCGCTCTTATCTCACGGCGTTCCAACTCAAGTAGCTCTTTTGCATGCATAACAAATATCCTCCACCATAAAACTTGCTCGTTTTGATAGCGACAATGTAGCAACAAACATTCTTATTAACTATTGAGCAGAAGCAGTATAAGTCCTGCATTTAGTACTACTAAATGAGGACTAGGGAGTAGATTTATTCTTAATTTGTCAGTACTTTTTGTGGCTACAAGACTTAAGTTATGATGCACGTCAACGGATAAGCCAACTTCAATACAAGGACTGTTATAGTCGATTGGCTTAGGCCTTATAAGCGTGTGTGCACTTTTTCTGTTTTTTTAACCATGAGGCTGGGCATCATGCCATAAAACTGCCTAGTCACGTTTGGGTGGTACAGAATAAGTACCAACCACATGTGCCACTATATCGCTAGAGCCTTCTGAATATAAAGATACCTCACCGACGATCAGCGTACGCCCTACTTTCATCAGCGTGCACTTTGCAATAATGCGGGCTTCTGCTGATGGTTTACGCAAAAAATTGATGGAAAGGCTGGTCGTCACCGTCAAGGGTACGATGCCAATTTTGCCCAGTATCGCTACATAGATGGCGACATCGGCAATGCTCATCATTACAGGACCTGATACCGTGCCACCAGGGCGCAGCTCGTCTATGCCGATATCATGCGATAAGGTCGCGCCACTCTCATCTACAGCCTCGACCTTGCATTTGGTTTGGGGAAACTCTAGAGCCAAAAAGGCAACAATCTCTTCTTTACTTGCAGACATATCTACTCCTTTAGTGTCATTATCCTTGTTGTGAGCTGCCGGTACTTCTTATGGAAGCGCTGTCATATCTTGCTTTTTTATACATCCTCACTCATTACTCAGTTAAATACAACACCTGCATACTCTCAAGCCTGACTGTTATTTCTTTTCAATGCGGCATTACCTGCTTTAATAAGCGTCAAAAGTAGCTTGGATATTAACCTTCGCCTCGGTAAAGCATTACCGTATTAAATGGCAACTGTCATTGAACGGAAATTCTATTATAGTAGTCATATAATCAAACTAAGGAGTCAAATAATGAAAACATTGGGAGTATGTCTACTAGCAGGGCTAAGCTTAAGCGCTTGTGCAACGGGCATGAATACTGGAAGCGCCATTGGTAATGCCAATCAAGTCGTTACTCAATACCCTATTGAGACTGCCATGCTCAATATCTATACCAAAGCGCGTAGCCAACAGTTGGCCGCCGTGGTAGGCAATCAAAATATCTCCGCAGAGATCAAAGTTACGCCCAAAGGCAATATGCTGTTCAATAATAAACAAGTACAAGGTGCTGAAGTAAATACCCTTACCAAATCGAACAACCAAGTCACCGATCAATCAGTCAGTATTAATTATTTTACGCTTAACCCTTTAGTATTCCACGGCTTCACTGCCAGTTCAGGTGAGTACTCGCTGGCCACTCAAACGACCACCATACCCAAGATGGCTAACGTTGGCGACTCCAATCAGTTGATCACTGAAAACGTCTATGCTGACAGCAGCAAACGCAAAAAGATTGGTTTATATAAGCAAGATTGGTCTCTGACGCAAGACAGCAATAACACAGCATGGTTCTGTATCAATAGCTCAGAGAATATTTTATTAGATTTTGATCCTAAAGGAGCAACGGCTGAATGCTACAAGATCAATGCTCGAGGCGATATCTTAGATAGCAAGCTGACCATTAAAGTGCCTGCTGCCGAGGGGCCTACAACGATAGTATTTACCCAGAAGTCGCTTAAGTAAGTGTTTGATTGATAGGTTATTTTAATTGATAGGTTGGTTAAATAAAGGGGTTAAACTCATTGGCCTATCTTCCTACCTTCCTATCTAACCATACTGGATCAAAATCAGAAACGGAGTGTTTTAGCTTTCATTATTACCACAGCTTTAAAATAACGGCTTTATCTTAAAAGGTGCCCCATGACTCTACGCATTCACGCATTGTTTCATACAGATTACGAAGATCTCAGCTTTATCAGGCAGTGGGCAAATGACCACCATCATCGTATTAGCTATACGCGCTCTTACCATCGAGACTCATTGCCAGAGCACGACCGTTTTGATTGGCTGATAGTCATGGGTGGACCGATGAGTGTCCATGATGATGAAAAACATCCTTGGTTGATAGCAGAAAAACGTTTGATTAAACAGAGTATCGATCATGGAAAAACAGTGATCGGAGTTTGCTTAGGCGCACAGCTTATTGCGCATTGCTTGGGTGCTACCGTCAAGCCAGCGGGCGTCACAGAGATCGGTTGGTTGCCAATCCAATTGACAGAGGATGCTCAGGCGCATCCTTTATTACAAGATTTACCAAAGCACGCTTTTAACGTCTTTCACTGGCACGGTGATGGTTTTGAATGCCCACAAGGCGCCACTGCCATTGCAACGTCAGAGGCTTGGGCCAATCAAGGATTTATTCATCAAACTCCCTTGCATAGAAAGCTAGGGAGCTGGGTAATGGGCTGGCAGTGTCACTTTGAAGTCACCCAAGAAAGCATCGTCAAGATGGTGGCGAATGGGAATGATGCCATACAAAGAGGACTGGTTAGCCATCCCCAGACCGTACAAACTCCTACTGAGATAATAGAGCGTGGTCATCACTATATAACAGACAATAATCAGCGCTTAGCAGCCATGCTAAATCGTATCACAAAGGCAGAAGCAGGCTGTCGCGGATGAGTCATGTCCTCTAAAAATAAAAATCGTTATCATAAGAAGGGTTATAAATAGAGGTTCACCCTTCAAAGTGCATAGCATATCCCGTATCATACCAACATTGAAACATTCGCCAAGTTATTGATTAGTCATCATAAAAGGAAAAGACAGTGTTGCAGGCTCAGCCAACTATCGAACAAATACCTAATCTCTCAAGAAAACAAAACAGCGTATTAAAAGGCCTTACGATAATGGGTTACCTAGAAGGGAGCTCTTTTTTGTTATTGCTCTTCATTGCCATGCCCCTAAAATATATGCTAGGTATCCCAGAAGCTGTCAAATATATCGGTATGGCACACGGTGTATTATTCATCGCCTACCTCCTCGTACTCCTCAGCACAGCCATCAAAATCAAATTGCCTGTCTGGGCCATACCTGCAGGCGTGGTCGGATCCTTCTTACCCTTTGGGCCGTTTATATTCGATCATTTATTAAAAAAGAGCCTAAAAAAACGCTCGTGATCCAAAAAGCATGCTAATCAAATTTGCATATTTATTAGCTGCTTTAAAAGCCCTTTATATTCGGAAAAATAAATAAAATTTTACTTGATGGGTATTGCTAGTATACTTTTCAAACACCACTGAATCACAAGTTCCGTTAGCAATTATAACTTCTGAAAACTATACTTAAGGAATTTTCGTTAACCATGGGATAGAGTTAGTAAGTGCCTGAATAACAATTGGAACACAATTCTTTGAAGCTGCTCACCACGCGCCCGTGATGGACGCGAAGCTGTCAGCACTTGAGCAGTATCGTAAAGAGTGGTTTCAATCCACGCGCCCGTGATGGACGCGAATATGACTCAACTATAACACGCTTGCGTTAAAGGTGTTTCAATCCACGCGCCCGT
>JARIEH010000162.1 GCA_029256865.1 Psychrobacter sp. | reverse complement strand
AGCTTACCAAAAATCGGCCAATCGCCAATCTCTGCCTTTGATAAGAAAAACGCGGGACTCACCGTGCCGACTACCGGAATATCCATCCATGAGACATGATTGGATACCCATAAACCATGATGCTGCGGCACAGGCTCAACTTGCACGATCTTGACACCGAATGAGCCTGCCATCTTGCGACAAAAAGTTTGAATATAACGCGGTAGTGTCTCGCGTGGTGGCTCACGAAAAGCACCAATACGCTGAGCGGCGCGTAATCCACCAGCAATGGTGGTGCTCATGCCAGCAATTTGCTTACCACGGCCTAACTGTTTTCTGAGTGAAAAGCCTGACTTAAATTGGCTCATCGGTATCCCTCATGATTAGATAACTGTTGGATAACTATATAAGTAATGATAATAAATACTTATGATCAATACTTGTGGATAGAAAGATAGCAGCTTAGCGTCAAAAACCGCTATTTTAGCAGCAAAAAATGAGATAAGTATAACAAAATTATAGCAGCTCAGTGACTATTTGTGCACTGAGTCTCATTTATTTAACACGCTATTATTAATACCTCTATGCCTTATATCGACTTGTTATGAGTTTCAGCGAATGGTTGTTTGGATTTATATAAAAAAATCTCTAATATTCAGCGGTAATAGCTGTACCTTTGATACTTGCTTATCCCACAGCGTATTTTGTAACATAAAGCCATCGATAATTATGATCATACGCTTTAATATCAGCCTATAAGACCGCATATAAACAGTTAACTGCACGCTACTCATAGATTATAATTTAAGCTTTATTGAACCCTTAGAAAATAGAACCGTAGCGACTTATTTATTTTATTCATAGGTGATACTCTTTGGAATATTTTGAAAGACATGAAGGTGGCGAGCGCGCCATTATCGTACATTTAGACATCCGCCAAATTCAAGATCCTGACGATCTGAGTGAGTTTGAGCTGTTAGCCGACTCAGCAGGCGCAGATCGTCTGGCACTGGTCACTGGATCTCGCGCGAAGCCTGATGCCAGATACTTCGTTGGTAGTGGTAAGGCGGAAGAAATTGCCGAACTGGTTCGGGAGCATGATGCCGACATCGTTCTTTTTAACCACAGCTTGTCTCCCTCGCAAGAGCGTAATATTGAAAGATTGGTGCAGTGCCGCGTCCTTGATCGCACTGGTTTGATTTTAGACATTTTTGCTCAGCGTGCCCGTACTTACGAAGGTAAGCTACAGGTCGAGCTGGCACAATTGAACCATCTTTCTACCCGCTTGGTACGTGGTTGGACGCATTTGGAGCGCCAAAAAGGTGGGATTGGTCTACGGGGTCCAGGTGAAACTCAGCTTGAGACGGATCGCCGCTTACTACAGACGCGTGTTAATCAGCTCAAAATCAAGCTTGATAAAGTGCGCCAGACTCGCGCCCAAGGTCGAGCCCGCCGTCAGAAGTCAGACGTACCAACCATTTCACTGGTCGGCTATACCAACGCTGGTAAATCCACTTTGTTCAACCGTCTAGTCGATGAAAACATCTATGCTGCAGATCAGCTATTTGCCACTTTGGATCCCACCCTACGCCGTTTAGATTGGCAAGGTGTTGGCCGTGTGGTACTGGTCGATACCGTAGGTTTTGTACGCCACTTACCGCACGAGTTGGTGGAGTCGTTTCACGCCACGCTTGAGGAGACACTCGAAGCAGATCTCCTGCTACACGTCATCGATTCCTCTAGTGAGGATATGCACGAGCAAATCCAAGCAGTCAAAGATGTATTGGCTGAGATTAATAATGATGTGCCAGTACTCAATGTCTACAATAAGATTGATCTGACTGATGAGCCTGCCCATATCGGCTACGCGAATGATGGCGAACCTAACCGCGTCTATGTGTCTTCAAGAGACAATTTAGGTATGGATAAACTGTCACTAGCGGTACAGCAATTGCTGACTGGTTCGCTGACTACTTTTGATCTGACTTTGCCTTATGATGCTGGGCAGCTCAAAAATACTTTATATGAGCTGGGTGTTATCTTGGAAGAAAGCTACGATGATACTG
>JARIEH010000133.1 GCA_029256865.1 Psychrobacter sp. | reverse complement strand
ATTTTGATGATGGGACAAAGTGGTTTTGTCTCAGGCGTGTCATTAGTTGGTGGTGCGATGCTAGGAATGATGCTGATTAGACGTCGTTATATTTGGCGCGCATTTCTAACGCTGGTTTTATTGATTTTAGTGGTGATTAGCTTACCTCATTGGGGCATCAGTTTTCCCAGCTTACAACACACAAATGCCAGCACTATACCACTTGAGATTTATGATTATCTGGTAGGTAATGGTATCAATACTGTAGAGATAAGCGCTATCGAAAATGCCATGGCCGCTTCGACTTTCCCAAATGAGACACTTAGTTTAGAAAGTATTAACGAAGTTCGTCAATCCGCAGCATTATTTTGGCACTCAACGCACATATATTTAGCCGTGCCCAAAGCAGTTTTTATCGTTTACATATTCCGAGCGTTGTTATTGATTTTAGATGCCAGTAAAGCTGAGACTTTAAAGCATGCCAATCAAGACGAGTTGACCAAACTTAGCAATCGCCGTTACGGTTTGACGCAAATGCAACATACACTTGCGGCCTTAGAACATAAAAAGGACTATAGTGTGATCTTGATGGATCTGGATCTGTTTAAAAGCATTAATGACAGTTATGGACATCAAGTAGGCGATCAGGTACTACAAGAGGTGGCAGGTGTCTTAAAAGCCACGCTAAAAGAAACAGACAATGTCAGTCGCTATGGTGGCGAGGAATTTTTGATTGTATTGCCAAGTACCCCTCACAATGAGGTGTTGGCAATTGCTGAACAGCTGCGCTCGAACATTGCAGAGCACGTGATACAGGTCAATGATAGTTTCAGTTTTCAAGTGACGGCAAGTTTTGGTGTTTATACCCTAACTTGTGATGAGTTTGCACGCATTAAGCATGAGCATATGTCTACCGATCATGAAGCATTGACACCCGTGCTGTCGAAGTTAAAAAGGCTAAAACATCGCAGAAAAACGCGACTGAAAGTTGAAGGTCGCTCTCCTGAACAGTTGCAAAAATTGCTACCGAGCGATATATGTCAGCGCTTGATCAGTATTGCCGATAAAGCGTTATATGAAGCAAAAGACCGAGGCCGTAATCAAGTCGTGAGCGCCAATGAGATGCGTGCAGCAGAGATTGAATCAGAATTGCAACACGCCCTAGACTAGATGGTAGCTATTATCGAAGCTGATTAAGCATGGGCTTGATTAGCTTCGTTACTTTTTCGCTTAACCAGGCCATGCTTAACTATTTAACTATAACGTGCTTAACTGTTGTACTAAGCTCGCTAGGACACTGGTGGCAAAGCTGCCTGTCGTCAGAGTAAACGTCAACACTAGCGTCTGCTCATCGCTCCACTCCCAACTCAGCGCTTCAATCGGTAATCTTAACGCTCGTCGTTGTGCTTTGATGTCGCGCTGCTCTAATCCTGCTGCTAGCTGAGCTAATAATGGATTGTTTTGTACAATATCATTTTCAATCGCTGCCGCTACACCGCTGACTTTATCATTATCTACACCCCATAATACGGCAGTTGGATGAATATCACCGCTGGCAAGTCGCGCGCGCAAAGCATCGTCTATTTCTTCACTGCTAAATATTGAGCCTGAGCCATCCAAGTTAAACACTTCACCTGCCAGTCCAGTATTCCAACTCCCATCGCGCACTCTCGCTGCCAATATCTCATTAAATATCAAGCTACGCGCGGCGGACAATTCCATGGCATTTTGCTCACGCGGTGGGCGCTTGCGTTTATTTTTCTTAGGCTGAGGTCGATTCTTTGGCATTGGACGTGCAAACAAGGCCAATGCTTCTCTAATATTATTGCCATTCCACCCAAAACGCTGTGAGCCAAAGTAATTGGGCACGCCCATTGTACTTATATTGGCCAAATGCTGCTCTACAGATGACTTATCGTCACCCTCCAATTCAATATCACGTAAGGTAATGATAAATTGATTGGCCCTGTGCGTACCGCGATTGAGCTTTTTATTGTGCCAATGCTGGGCGAGAATAGAGACTGATTCGTTGTCACCAATATCTATCGGTGCAAAATCAGAATCGGGCAATTGCCTCAAAGGTATTCTTAAACTAAACCACTGGGTCGTCAGTGCCTGACGATCTTTGAGTCCTGAGTAACCGACATCACGTAATGGAATATCAGCCCACTCTGATAGTAGTTTTGCCAGATAGGCGGTGTTCATCCCTGACTTTTGGATATGTAGCCATAGATGCTCGCCTTCACCTGTAAATTCTAACGGCAATATCTCATTGACGACGAAGTCTGTTGCACTGGCTTTATAAGTTGCTCGCTGCATAGGCGGTAGCGTCGGCTGCGGTAATTGCGCGGTATCAGCCACCGCTTGGATATCAATAGTTGAGATATCAAATGACTTTTTATCAACGGTGCCATTCTCAAAATCATGTTGAGGAGTCGCTGCCGTTTCATTGTTATTGTGATTATCGTTGTAGTTATTATTGTGAAGGTCTTGAGAAGTCATAAAGTCGTCTTGTATTTTGATGATAAGTTTTAGAT
>JARIEH010000194.1 GCA_029256865.1 Psychrobacter sp. | reverse complement strand
TGATGTTTCATTATTTACAACCCTAACCCGTATTGCGTAAGCCTGCCGCTAAGGCATTGATACTACGAATTAATGGGTCTTCTACGGCAAGCCTATCGTTATTATCAAAATGATCACTGTTAGAGTTATCTGTTTTGCGCATGCGTTTGAGTAACTCGATTTGAATATAGTTAATCGGGTCTAAATAAGCATTGCGCCATTCTAAAGAGACCGCCAGCTCTTGTTGAGTAGATAACAGAGACTGTTGATCTAATAAAGAGTTGAGACCAGAATGAGTGAGCTCATGCTCTTCAATCACTGCTTGCATAATATGCTCACGCAAATGCTCATCTTCACACAGTTGACTGTAAGCACGGGCGATATCCATCTCAGATTTAGTGAAAGCCATTTCAATATTACTGATAAAGGCACTGAAAAACGGCCAGTTTTTATTCATCTCCTTCATTAAGTCTTCATCTTTTTTGACACTCTCTAAAGCACTGCCTACGCCATACCAAGTAGGGAGGGTAAAGCGCGCTAATGACCACCCAAACACCCAAGGTATGGCTCGAATGGTGGATTTGCTGGGTAGTCCTTTTTTACGATGGGCAGGACGTGAGCCAATATTGAGCAAGGAGATTTCTTGTACAGGTGTGGCCTCAGAATAGAATTTATAGAAGCCTTCTGTATTATCGGTCAGCTCTCGATATTGCTGTTCGCCTGCATCTGCCAATTCAGCAAAAAGAGATTCATAGCTGTCAAGCTGTTTGGGCTGTTCAACAAATCGTGATGAGCTCGCTTTGAGAGCACCAGTGATTCCCATCGTTAATTCAAAAACAGCCGTATCTGGATTGGCGTACTTAGCATAAAGTACTTCGCCTTGCTCGGTGAACTTGATTTGACCGTTTAGTGTGCCCGCAGGCTGTGCGGCAATGGCTTGATGAGTTGAGCCACCACCCCGACTGACGGAACCACCTCGACCGTGGAACAGCCGTGTACTGATGCCATATTTATTGGCAATGTTGGTAATGGTTTGCTGGGCACTATACAGTTGCCAAGCAGAGGTGATAATGCCGCCATCTTTTGAAGAGTCTGAGTAGCCCAGCATAATTTCTTGCATGTTTCCTGACTGCTCTAGTAGCTCACGATAAAGCGGGTTTTCTAAAATCGTTGGCATGATCTTATCAATATTTTTAAGATCTTCAATGGTTTCAAACAGCGGCGCAACCGGTAGGGCAGAAAATAAATGTCCGTTATCATCAATGCCAGATAAGCCTGCAAAACGCATCAGTAGCAGCACCTCTAATAGCTGACTGGCATTATTGGTCATCGAAATTATATAGCTACCAAAAGTATCGTCGCCAACCAGTTTACGCAGTTTAGCGACAGAATTCATCAGAGCAAGCTGTTCGTGTGTTTGTACGCTTAAGTTTTCGGTATAAATAAGCGGTGTGCCAGGGTTTTCCAATAAAAGAGTTAGCCACTGTTGGCGCTCTGTTTCACTTAATGTTTGATAATCTGGCAGGTTAGAGGCACTGGCGAAAATGTCAGCAATGACCTCACCGTGATACCCTGAGTCTTGGCGAATATCGAGAGACGCCAAATGGAACCCGCAGGTTTTTACCAAGCGAATGGTATCAAGCAGTAACCCTTCGCCATGAGCCAGATCATGGGTATTCACACTTTGTCGGATGAGTCGTAAATCATCTAACAAATCTTGCGGTGTTGAGTAAGCATCTTGTGCCGCCTCACTATCTGTGCCTTGGCTTTGGATATGCTGGTTGGTGGCTTTTATTTTGGCCAGAATGATGGACAGTAATCTTCGGTACGGCTCGTTATTATAGTCATTAAGATTATAGAAAAAGACTTTTTGGTCAAGCTCGCTGTAGTCTTTGATTCGTACATAAACATCTGGGGCAATATCGACAATCGTGTCGCTATGAATCAGCTCACGGCGCAGTTTTTTGATTAAGACTTGGTAATGGCGGAGCACGGCATTGGCATGCATCAGTACGGCCATTTCCGTGGTTTCGTGGGTGACGAAGGGATTACCATCTCTATCGCCACCAATCCAAGAACCAAAATTGACGAAGGCGGGCAGCGGGTAATCTGTTAATTCAGGATAGATCTCGATGATGGCGTCTTTGGTATTACGATACACTTTGGGGATGGCAGTGAATAAACTGGCGTTAAAATAGTGCAAGCCGTTGTTTATTTCATCATACACTAAAGGTTTGCGAGTACGGACTTCATCTGAGGACCACAGTAAATCAATGGTTTCTGCGGTTTTTTGCTTAGCCTGCTCAAAGGCCATACTGCCTTCGGGATAATCGCTCATCGCATCGGTATGCTCGTATAGCGTTTGCAAGATATTCATGGTCGTACGCCTACGAGCTTCAGTAGGATGCGCGGTAAAAACAGGAATAAACTTAAGGTGATCGATGAGTTCTTTGATTTGCGCAGGTTCAATATTACGCTCACGGCATTCTAGTAAAGTACGGCGAAAGGAACCTTCCCAGCTTTGATTAGACTCTGCACGCATGGCTTGCCGTTGTTCACGCAAATAGTTTTCTTCGGTTAAATTGGCCAAGAAAAAGTATATAGAGAACGCACGAATGACGTTTTTTAAGGTTTGATTGTCTAACGAGGCGATGAGATCGATAAGTTGTTGCTTGTTTTCTTCACTATGCTCGCGGCGCTCCTGAATAAAACCTTTACGCAATGTTTCAATAGTATGTACAGTATCCTTCCCAGACTGGCGAGAAATTGCTTCACCTAAAAACGATCCTAACAATCTAACACGCGCCCGTAATACCTCGTTCTTTACTAACATGACTGGCTTCCTTACCTATGACTAGACAGATTGACAAATAAGATAAAATTCGCAAATGAATTTGCGAACCCTTGGTACAGTTGATATAAAAGAATACACGAATGGTATAAAAATAATAGCCGTTGTTTTAGTATTCATAAAATAAATGGAATGGAATCCGTGCATCTATAGGATGTTTTTGTAGAGAGAAGCAATATCCCTCTTAGAGCCTATAAACATAAAATTATTTATATTTAGTGGCTAAAAAATCTAAATAACGATTCCAAGAGCGTTCATCGGCACGAGCATCGTATCTATCAGGATTGTTGAAGTCAGTAAAGGCATGACGCGCACCGCTATAACTGATCATTTCATGAGCGACTTTGGCTGTTTCTAAAGTTTTATTAAGAGTAGCGAAGTCTTCGAATGGTACTGCTTCATCAGCTGAACCATGAAAAACTAAAATCTCTCCTGTGGTTTTATTATAATTTTGAGCGGCTGGCGTTTCTAAACCGCCATGGAAAGGTACAAATGCTTTTTGTGGAAAGCCCGAACGTGCTAGCTCTAGAGCAACCGTACCGCCGAAACAATACCCCATCGTCACGCCTTCTCGCACATTATTGCCTTGTTGTTGCCCTACATTCAGTGCACCTTGCAATAAGCGCCGCATTTTGCTGCGATCGTCATATAGCTCTCCAGTTAAGCGTTTATTTTCCTCAATAGAGCTAGGACGAATGCCTTGCCCAAACATATCAGCCGCCAATACGTTATAGCCTTGCTCCGCCAACATATCAGCACGTTTGCGCTCATAGTCCGTGAGTCCATCCCAATCATGAATGAGTAAGATAAAAGGCGCATTAGCTTTGTCGGCTTTGGCGTAATAGCCTTGGTAAAGCTGGTCATCGACCATATAGGTAATATCCTTAGTGGTAATCGCGGCTGCCGTTTGGCTGACTGTCAGTGCCATCAAACCCATTGAGATTGCAAATGCCAATGAGCGATAGAAGCTTGTAGATGAAGAACAAGATGGGACAGATGATGTCAATGACATAATAGTGGCCTCGTAGTTTATTATCAGAGAGATAAATAGTTGGCTAAAATAATATCCATTTATTTATCATTTATGGGTGATCTTTTATAAAATCATGTCTGAATAAATAGCTATATCACAAAAGTTGAGTATTGATGAGTAAATACTTATATAGACTTGATTTCAAAGTGTATGAAAATTAACCAAATATCAACAAGGCTAATGATATATGTGACATAAATGAGGGATTTTTTCAGTAATATAATTGATGAGTATGGTTTTAAGAAACGACAGTTTCAATCGTTCGTTGGCAGTGCCAATACACAGATAAGTAATCGACAGTTGAAGTCACTATGAGCCTCAAAGGATATAAATACTGTGTAGGCGCTTTTTTGATGGTCTCATTGGAGTCCATTTTACTCATCAGCTAGGATATATTATGAAAAAGAATCTAGATCATACTGACCCCGCTAAAAATATGAATACCGAACGTGGCAATGG
>JARIEH010000206.1 GCA_029256865.1 Psychrobacter sp. | reverse complement strand
ATGCATCCTGCAAAAATCCATCGGTATTTGGTCAGTCTCATTCGTAAAGACTATGCGCGCAAGTTGAACGATGGACGCTACGGACTAGGCGCTAGAGTCAATGCACTAGGTCACATCAATCTTGATCAAAACAATACGTTGCAGCGAATTACTAATGCTGCGATTGAAATCAAAGATACTGTTAACTGTGGGGTACAGATCGCCAAGTGGTTTAGTGAAGGGCCCATTGTTATTCATTCATTCGAGCCGGACAGTCCGATTAGTATTATTACTCGTATAGGTTCGCGCATGCCGCTGACATCTTCTGCGACTGGCAGGCTGTTTGCCAGCTACCAGAGTGATACTGTTATCAAGCCCTTAGTGCTTGCAGAGTGGCAAGGAGATATTGACATCTTGTCCACCGTTCCTACTACCAGACCCAAAAAAGCTGAGCTGTCCGCTAAATGGCAAGATTTTACTCAACTGCAAACCGATATCCGTACGCAAGGTTATTCCATAGTGAAAGGTGTTATGTTTATGGGTATTAACGCTATTAGCATACCAGTTATCCTACCGCAAACAGCTAATAATATCGACGCATCTGCTAACCATCTGCCATTAGAGTACGCTATTACCGTGATTGGAACCGCTGAACAATTGCCTCTGAATAATCAGAAAATGATTGATACCATACTATCAATCGCTAAGCGTTATCAGATTACTAATACTAAATCTAACACCATCCCAACTTATCTTTAATAACAGGTAGATCAGAACTCACCTGTGCATAATATATCTTTAACCCTGCACAGAGATAACTCAACCCTAATTCACCATCGGGGGTCTTTATAAAACGGTGTTTGGGGCAGTCACCCCAACATAAGGCTAAAAAATCGCAGACTTTACAATAATTAGGCAAAGTGCTCTGTTTTAAGTAACCAAACTGAGTTTGCTTTTTGCTAAACGCCAAGTCTCCTTGATGAGTATGGTGAATATTGCCCAATTTGTATTCTGGATAGACAAAGTGATCACAGCAATACAGATCGCCATTGTGCTCCAACGCTAGCGCTTTGCCGCAAATAGCAGCAGTGGTGCATTTTTGTGCCCCTTTATTAAGAATTTGTGAAAGGGTATTTTCGAAATGGTCAATAAATACACGACCGATATCCACATCTAGCCATTCCTGCCAAACGGTGTTCAAGAAACTACCCCAGCCTTCAGGGGTTACCGACCATTCAGTCACCACTGCGTTCATCGCTGTCGAATCCCTTGTATCTTTTAACTCATCTATTTTCTTTAACGAGTCAGGCTGCCAATGCAAAGGAGCAACTGTCTGAAAATCAAGCGGCTCAACCCCAGCCAAAAACTGTATCATGCGCGGCGCGACTTCATCCCGTAAAAACCGATAGACCACTAACGGCTCTTTGGCATTTTGATCATTGACGACGCACAGTGCATTAAAAGGAATGCCATGCGTTTTCAAGCGCTTGATAGCCGCCATGACCAAGTCGTGAGTAGGTTTGTCATTATTGGTACGGCGGTAGCGATCATGTAAGTGCTTCGGTCCATCAATGGATATGCCTACTAAAAAATTATTGGCTGCTAAAAACTGACACCATTTATCATCCACTAGCAAACCATTGGTTTGGATGTCATTGAGAATGACCATATCATCAGGGCAGTATTGCTTTTGCAACTCAACGACTCTAGCGAAAAAATCCAGCCCCATCAAAGTTGGCTCTCCGCCTTGCCAAGTAAACACCACTTCTTCGGCACCAAATTGTGCCTCAATATACTGTCTGATATGTTGTTCTAAAGTCGCCTCAGGCATACGTGGATGCTTAGGTTGGTGCAACAGATCTTGTTTATGTAGATAAAAGCAGTAGTCACAGTTGATATTACAGGCGGAGCCACTTGGCTTGAGCATGGTATGAAATCGATAAGACACTTGTTGGGTCTCAGTCAATTTGAGTTTGGGATATAAGCTAGGGCTTGTAAGGTTGCTTTGATTTACAGGTACTGTGGGGATACGTTGCATAAGTCAGTCTCTATAAGGCTCAAAGGTGCTTTTTATAAACGGTGATCATCATAATTCATCATAATCTGCCATAACATGCTGTTTCATAACTTATTATGGCAGGTATGATTTTAATATTTAATAAGCGTAGTTTTATTATTCACTATGCTTACCTACTACTAGGCGAAACCTCAACCACACCAACTTTTTTTGCATAGTCATTATAATGTGCAATCATGCTGTCTAATATTTTTGGATGTTTATCGGCAATATTAGTGGTTTCGCCAGGATCTTGTGCCAGATTATAAAGCAGCCATTTTTGTGTTGGTAGCGCATCATCATTCAATCCAGCAAACCTATGAGTGTTGGCAAGGGCTTTAAATTCTCCGAAGCGCACCATTTTAGCACCATTCATTTCAAGCACTTTGGGCTCATAAGGACCTTGCGCACCAAGTCGGGGCTCCATCAAGGCTGGCATCAGTGTTTCACCATCTAAAGACGCTTTACCTTTAGGCGTGGTTTTTGATACCCCGGCAATATCCAAAATAGTCGGGGCTAAATCTGTTAAATTACTGTACTTATCAGATACTTTAGATTTAGGAATATTAGGGCCGCTGGCTATTAAAGGAGAACGTACTCCCCCTTCTGAGGTGTAGCCTTTAAAAAGAGAAAAGGGCATATTAGACGCTTGTGCCCAACCAGTTCCCGTTGACACATAGCTGTCAAAATTACCCATGTTTGCAAGCGAGTTATCATGGTCATTATTAACCCAGTCTTTCCAGCGCCCTGCGGTCTCACGATATTTACCAGCAGCGCCATTGTCTGAAAAGAAGAATATATAGGTATTATCCAACTCGCCTTTTGCTCTAAGGTTGTCTATCACTCTGCCAATGTTGGCATCCATGTTATCGACCATAGCCGCATAGATCTGCATCCGCTTGATCTCTTTTTGTCTGTCCTCCTCGCTAAAACTGTCCCATTCAGGCACTTCTACCATCGAAGGTTGTTTGGCAGATTCAGGGATAAAGTTTAGCTTTTTAGCCTTTTTGAAACGTTGCTCAGCCAACACGCGTGGACCATCTAGATAATAGTCACTATACTTTTCTATATCTTCACGTGGGGCTTGCAATGGAGAGTGTGGCGCGGTGAACTGCAGATAAGCAAAAAAAGGTTTATTATCTGGACGCTTATCTAGCGACTGCATTAAGTAATCAACATAAGTGGTCGATGAATAAAAGTTATCGGGTATGTCGATAAGCTCACCATTTAGACGATATGGCTGATCGCCATCAGGACCCTCTGGATAATTATCACGTTTATAATGATTGCCATCCCCTTTTAGATACACGAAAGATTCATCAAACCCCCATTTATTAGGCGCATCTTCCGCTCTGGTACCCAGATGCCACTTACCAGACATCACTGTAAAATACCCTGCTTGCTTTAAACGCTGTGCAATCGTTAGGGCTTTATCATTAAGGTGACCGACGTAATTGGGATTGGCTTTTTGCTCTGGAGTACTGAGTTCAATTAAATTACCTAGGCCAACTTCATGTGGGTCTGATCCTGTTAAAAACGCGGCTCTAGAAGGAGCAGAGTACGGCGTCACTGAAAAGTCTGTAAAGCTCACGCCATTTTCTGCTAACATTTGCAGGTTAGGCGTTTGTATCTCACCGCCATAAGGAGAGATATCTGAAAATCCTAGATCATCCGCCATGATTACTAACACATTAGGCGGTTTTTGAGTATCAGCATCATTACTAGTAACGTTTGCAGCCTGCCCTAATGACATGCCCGTCAACATCATCCCTGAGCCTATAATCAGCTTGTTATTAAAAGCGCTCATTATCTATATCCTTATATTCTTGTAAATACCCTTTATTACGTTAATGGTGTTTTTTCTGATATAAACTAAACAGATAAAGTGAATCCAGAATAAAAGAGGCACATTTAAAATAGCGTTCTACTGGTATAAATTTTCCTCGCTTGTTGTGCGCTATGCACGCCACAGGCTTCAAAAATTCATTCCAGTAGAACTGTATTCTTTTTAAATCGGATCGACTTTAACCCCGTCCGTGTACTAATTTAGCAACACAAGCGATATGGCAGGGAACGCCACCAGCACTACCAAGCGAACCAAATCAGAGACAATGAACGGTGCCACCCCCCTAAACATATCACTCAACTTAATATGCGGCGCCATCGCCTTAATCACAAAGATATTCATCCCCATCGGCGGCGTAATAAGTCCAAGCTCAACCGTCAATACCGCAATGATACCAAACCAGATCGGATCAAAGCCCAACGCCACAAT
>JARIEH010000134.1 GCA_029256865.1 Psychrobacter sp. | reverse complement strand
TTAATTATATGACGATTATGCCCACACTTTGTACGCTAAGGATGGTGTACAGAGGAGAATATCCTCCCTGCCATTCTTGATATTATCAATTATTATATGGCCTGATAAAAGTCACTGTTTCATGCTTATTTGATACTTTGCCTTTTTATGACTCTTTAGTTTTGTCAGCCACTATATGCCAGCTATATGAGGATATTATGAAGCCACTTTCTATGATGTTGTCGATGCTTGCCATCGGTATCACCTCCAGCGCCGCGATGGCTCAAGCGACCAGCTTACCCAATGTGAGCCCAGCCAATAGTGATTTGGAAAACCGCGGTGCTTATGTCGCACGTGCCGCTGACTGTATGGCGTGTCATGGAGAGGATTATACTGGCGGCACTGCCATCGAGACCCCGATGGGCGGTATTTATGCAACCAATATTACCCCTTCTAAACGCTACGGCATCGGTAACTACACTGAAGCCGATCTAAAAAATGCGCTACAAAAAGGTCGTGCGCCCAGTCACCTACTTTATCCTGCAATGCCATATCCATCTTATAGCGGTATGACTGATGAAGACATTAGTGCGTTATTCGCCTACTTACAGACAGTGCCTGTCTATGATCAAGCACCTGACTATAAGACAAGCCTGCCCTTTCCGTTTAACTTTCGCATGCTCATGCTGGGCTGGAATGTGCTCAATATACCGTCTACAAACAACCGTGATGGTCTAACAGAAGTGCAGCAGCGCGGTGAATACTTAGTCAATAATCTTGGGCATTGTGGCACATGCCACACACCACGCAACACTACTATGGGCTTTGATAAGAGCAAGTACCTATCGGGTGCAGAGCTTGGTCATTGGTATGCACCAAATATTACTCCAGATGCGCTCAGTGGCATTGGTAGTTGGAGCGAACAAGATATTGTCACTTATCTACGCACGGGTGAGCTTGATCAGCGTGCTTATGCTGGTGGTCCCATGGGGGAAGCGGTTGCACACAGTACCCGCTATCTAAAAGATGAAGACTTGGGTGCCATCGCTTCATACTTAAAAGCAGTACCGGCCATTCAGACTGCTGATAAGGTCACAGCAGTCGATGCATCACGTCTCCCAAGTCCGATTAATGAATCGATTACTCATGACCTCATCGCTCAAAAAGACTATTTGGCTGAGGCTAAAGCAAATGTGACGACTGGTAGTAACTCGCCCAAAGCCTTGTATTTGGCTATTTGTGCAAGCTGTCATGGTGTCGACGGTTATGGTCAACCTGATTCTCAATACTCACCCATCGTTGGTCTCAGTAGTATCCGCCGTGAAAAACCCGATGCACTCGTCAATATGATTCTCCACGGCGTTGAAGGCAGTACCAATACCTCACCTATCATGCCAGGATTTTCCGATGATCTAAACAATGAGCAAATTGCCAGCATCGCTAATTATGTCCGCGTTAATTTTGGTGGTCTGACCAGCAGTGACGTAAAAGCTGCTGATGTCGATCGTATAGCAGCAGGCAAGGATCAAAGACCCTTTTTGATTAAATATGCAGGTTTTCTGGCAATAATAGGCATCCTTGTCGCCATTATCGTCATTGTATTTATTGTGCGAGCACTCATACGCTCTAGACGCCGTCGCTAGTTTGAGTTTATTTGAGCAAACAGCGAGGCCATTAATCATATAAAAGCGTTTGAAACGCTGATGACAAGACATGGATGAAGGGCAAAAAGGTAAAGCGCTGAAGCTGGGAATGATAAACGTACTCTACAAATCGAGTGAATAATAAGAGTAAACTCCTACCAACATGCTCGAATGTCATACTATAAAGGACACCATCATGAAAGATATGCTGCAATCACCCACACGACGCCAACTGCTCTCGATGATCGGTAAAACAGCGGGAGCAACCGCGATGTATCAGGCAATGACC
>JARIEH010000035.1 GCA_029256865.1 Psychrobacter sp. | reverse complement strand
GGCGCTGCTGTGCATCGATGACTTGTAAGGCAAGGTCTCGCATCTCCTCATCTGTACCATACTTTAGTTGTATCAGCGCCATATTTACAGCGCCCACGTGTAGCGATAGCATATTACGAGCAAACGCCATATCTGCTACTGAAGCTGCGATACCTTCCTCCATATCCTCATACATATCTTTTATATCGTTAGCATAGGCTTGCTGCATGGCTACGGTATCAGGTTTGGGCTTGGCAGTGTCAGGGTGGCTGGCTAGCCATTTTCTCATCGTATCAATTTTGATCTGCTGAGCCTCGATGATGTCTTCTGCTAGTATGCGTAGCTCAGTATCAGTGCCGTATTTTAATTGAATCTGAGCCATGTCTACCGTACCGCGATGGTGTCCAAGCATGCTTTTGGCAAACGCTGTATCAGGATCGTTATAGCCCATACCGATCAGCATCTCATCCTTCATTCGGCCCATCGCTCGGGTATAATCGTTGAACATCTCCGTAATCTTGGCATCGTCTACTGTTTCGACGACTACATCTTCTTCTTTTAACTCCTGCTCTGCATCGATATCGTCAGTAGGCTTTATCTCAGTGGTGACATCTGGTGTCGGCACAACGTCTTCTGCTGGTGTGGGTTCGGTATCCTTTGGCTTGGGTTGACAAGCACTCAGCGCAACGGCTGCAGTGATGCCAAGAGCGATAAAGGATAAACGATAAGAAGAAGTCATGATATGTCCTTAATATAAGATAGGAGATATAGGCGCAGAATGGACAGCGTATAATAGGCAATGATATATATAATAGTATATCAATATTAGCAGATAAACCTCACCAGTTGGAGACGCTACTTTTACCATCTCGTAATGAGCTTTGGTATATAGTTAATGCCCTGTAAAATAATAGAGCGCTACTGTGATGCTTTCTGTTCAAAATAATATAGGTTGCGCCGCCTTTGTGAACGCAGCACGCAAGGAAAACTTATACTAGTAGCACGTTTAAATCTATATAACCGTTTTACTTGCAACTGGCTATGTAAGCTAGAGGATTAGCGAATAATACCCAACTGTTGGCAACGTTCGCCAGTTAAATGTATGCGTACAAACTCACCGACAGCCAAATTATCCAACTCAAACCCAGCAACTGACCAGCGAATCAAACGCAGACAGGGTAAACCTACATGGGCAGTCATTCGGCGAACTTGACGGTTTTTACCTTCATAAATAGTCAATACTAGCCATGAGTCTGGTACGTTTTTTCGTTCACGTATCGGTGGATCTCGTTGCCACAAGGACATAGGTAACTCGTCTTCACTGACGTGTTTGACCTTGGCAGGCAGAGTTTTGCCATCTTTGAGAACAACCCCATCAGCCAATGCTTGCAACTGTTCTGGAGTAGGAGTGCCCTCAACTTGTACTAAGTAAGTCTTGCCTTGCTTATGGCCAGCGTTGGCTTTAGGGGGATGGGTAATGGCTTTATTGACTCGGCCATCACTGGTCAAAATCAACAAACCCTCCGAGGTTGCATCAAGCCTACCTGCGACTCGTAATGACTTATCGGTGAAGTACTGTGCGAGCGTTGAGTGGGCATTATTACTGTCATCGCGAAACTGACTTTGCACTCCGTAAGGTTTGTTAAATAAGATAATGGATGACATAAAATAAAGCACTCAGACCAAAGTTATCAATGATTTTATCATGCAATCAAGAAAACCGATTTTTTTTGCAAAAAAAACACCTCAAAAGCCTAAGACCTTTGAGGTGTTTCATACAGACTTAATAGGTCAAAGGGTAAATATACCTAACTTGACCTATATGAGCCCAATGGCTCTAGCAATATCATTGTTTCAATAATATTGGTACCCGATTATAACGATGCTAAAGTGTCATTAAATAAAGCACTTGGACGCATTGCTTGCTTGGCCAACGCTTCATCTGCATAGTAGTAGCCTTTGATGTCTACAGGTTTGCCTTGAACTTGGTTAAGCTCGTTAACAATGGCTTCTTCGTTTTCTTTCAGTTTTTGCGCAAATGGTGTAAATTGCGCTTTTAGCTCGCTATCTTGATCTTGTGTTGCCAGCTCTTCAGCCCAGTACATGGCGAGATAGAAGTGGCTGCCACGGTTATCTAACTCACCAGTTTTACGTGATGGTGATTTATCGTTTAATAACAGTTTTTCTGTGGCTTTATCGAGAGTATCTGCCAGTATTTGTGCTTTAGCGTTGTCATCGTTGTTCGCTAAATGCTCCAAAGATACTGTCAAGGCTAAAAACTCACCCAATGAATCCCAACGTAAGTGGTTTTCTTCTACCAATTGCTCGACGTGCTTTGGAGCAGAACCACCAGCACCAGTTTCGAACAAACCGCCACCTTTCATTAATGGTACGACTGATAGCATTTTGGCACTCGTCCCTAACTCTAGAATTGGGAACAAGTCGGTTAGATAGTCACGTAAAATGTTACCGGTAGCAGAGATGGTATCAAGACCACGAGCGACGCGCTCTAAGGTATAACGCATGGCGCGAACCTGTGACATGATTTCAATGTGCAAACCATCAGTATCGTGATCTTTTAAGTAGGTTTCAACCTTTTTGATCAGCTCGTTTTCATGTGGGCGGTATGGGTCTAACCAAAAGATGACAGGGGTATCTGATTCACGCGCGCGGCGTACGGCAAGTTTAACCCAGTCTTGGATAGGCTCATCTTTCACCTGACACATGCGCCAGATATCACCCTTTTCAACCTGCTTTTCAAGCAATACTTCATCGGTATCCACATCGACAATACGGGCAATACCCGCATCGCTAGATTCAAAGGTTTTATCGTGTGAGCCATATTCTTCGGCTTTTTGCGCCATGAGGCCAACGTTAGGGACAGTTCCCATAGTGGTTGGGTCAAAGTTACCATGCCATTTACAGAAGTTGATCATTTCTTGATAAATACGTGCAAAGGTAGATTCAGGCATGACGGCTTTACAATCATATAGCTTGCCATCAGCGCCCCACATCTTACCCCCATTACGAATCATTGCTGGCATAGAAGCATCTACAATAATATCGCTTGGTGAATGGAAGTTAGTAATACCTTTTGCAGAGTCAACCATGGCCAGACGTGGGCGATGCTCTTGGCAAGCATGCAAGTCTTGCTCAATCTCTTCACGCGTTGATGCTGGCAGTGTTGAGATTTTGTCGTACAGGTCCGCCATACCGTTGTTGACGTTAATACCTAGCTCGTCAAACAGTTTGCCGTGCTTCTCAAAGGCATCTTTGTAGTAAATTCTAACCGCATGTCCAAATACGATAGGGTGTGAAACCTTCATCATAGTGGCTTTTACGTGCAGTGAGAATAAAATACCTGCCTCGCGGCAATCTTCCATTTCTTGCTCATAAAATTCAAGCAGTGATTTTTTGCTCATGACCATCAGGTCGATAACTTCTTTATCAAGTAAAGCGATTTTTGGCTTTAAAACTTTGGTATCACCAGCGTCAGTTAGTAGCTCCATGCGCACGTTACGGGCTTTATCTAAAGTGATAGATTGCTCGCCATCGTAAAAGTCACCACTGTGCATGTGTGATACGTGGGTACTCGACCATTGCTTCCATTCACCCATAGAGTGTGGATGTTTGCGAGCATAGTTTTTGACTGCCTTAGGAGCACGGCGATCTGAGTTACCTTCACGTAATACAGGGTTAACCGAACTGCCTAAGCTTTTGCCATAACGCTTACGTAGCTCTTTTTCTTCATCAGTCTGTGGATCTTCTGGAAAATTAGGTAACGCGAAGCCTTTACTTTGCAGCTCTTTGATCGCGGCTTTAAGCTGCTGAACAGATGCACTGATATTTGGCAGTTTAATGATATTGGTGTTTGGGTCTTGCGTCAGGCGACCAAGCTCAGCTAGGTTGTCAGGAACGCGTTGTTCTTCCGTTAAGTATTCGGGGAATTCAGCCAATACTCGCGCTGCAACAGAGATGTCACTGGTTTCAACAGTAATCCCTGCTGTTTTTGTAAATGCTTCCACAATAGGCAAGAATGAAAGGGTTGCAAGCGCTGGGGCTTCGTCAGTTTTGGTATAAATAATTTTTGACATTTATAATTGTTCCTCTAGTCTGTTGTGAATAATAAAGCTTAAATATAACTTAATAAATCTATGCCATAATGGACTACATGATTAAATAAAAGACATCGATATAGTCTCTAAAAAGTATATATATAGTCTCTAAAAATTTTCGAGACTGCTTAAAACCTTTCTTTTGCTAACCTTGGTTAACCTTTATTAAACTGTCACCTTGACACTTGTCTAAGTGCTTGGCCATTTAAGCTGCATGAAAGTGAATTGCTAACGGCATATTATAGTGAATCCACTATAAATCCGATACGATGTCAATCTCGTATAATGAACTAAGTATACTGTTTTCGCTCATATCCTATGTATCAGAATTATATTAAGCTAATAACAACCTTATTCTACCAGTCCTCA
>JARIEH010000009.1 GCA_029256865.1 Psychrobacter sp. | reverse complement strand
GGTTGGTTCTTTCAGAAGCAAGGTAACATATCACCACCTGTCAACATAGAAGCTTCAGAGGTGGATTATGAAGCGACTGATATCCAAGCAATACAGACCAATGAGCAAGGCGAGACTGAATACGAGCTAAATGCTGAGTCGTTGACGCATAATCCAGTAACCAATCAGGATGAGATGTCGGGTATTACCATGAACTGGGAGCCCTCTGATGAGCAGCGTTACATTATTGAGGCGGGCAGTGCCACCATTAATCAACAAACTGGAGAGCTGCGCTTGTCTGGTGGCTTTAGCTTAGTGAGTGAAGGTAAGGCTAGTGAAGGAGAAGTCTCGGCATCGGATATCGAGCCAATCAAGGTCACGGGTCAGACGCTTAAAGGCAATACCAAGTCACGGCAAGTTTACAGCGACGAGCCGGTCAAGGTTGAACAAGGCATGAACCGTTTTCAGGCCTCAAGCATGACAGCCAATCTTGAAACTGGCGAATATGAATTTGGGCAAGTGGCCGTCACTTTTACCCCCGCTAAGCGTCAGGATCAAGCATTATTTTAAAGCCATACCGTACATGCGAGCTTTAGATAAGCTAAAATAGACGATAATAACCATATTTATAAACATACTTATGAATAGTGTTATCAATGGCATTTAAATGCTTCAGTCATCACTATTTACTATGGTATCTGGTACTGTATATCATCCATTAAGTTAAATTTATCGCTACTATTTGAGCACGCTAGCCATTCTACCCCTTTTTGTTTCTTTAACACTCGTTGCCTACTCATTATAAAAAGAGTCACTGCTTATGAAACCTAACTTTTTGCTTACTAAATGCCTCAATCCTGTACAACGTTATTTATGTGTGTTGCCGACAGTGATGCTATTGGCGTTGCCTTTATACAGTCATGCGCTGCCCTCTGATGCCAATCAGCCAATTAAGCTGCTAGCGGATAAAGCGACTTATAGTGAGCGTACAGGTGTCACGAGTTATTCTGGTAGTGTCATTATTACTCAAGGCACGCTGAAGCTTACGGCTGATGATATTACCGTCAATTTATCTCAGCAACGTAGCATCAATTCGGCGGTAGCGACTGGACGTCCAGCGACCATGCAACAGATAGTTACTCAAGAAAAAGGTCTCGCAAAAGGTCAAGCGAATAAAATAGATTACAATGCGGTCACTGGCATCATCACCTTAACGGGTAATGCCAAGCTAAACCAAAACGGTGCAAGCTTTACAGGTAATGTGATTCGTTATAGTCTAAAAGCAGGAGATGTTGAGGCAACTGCTGGTGGTAATCAGCGTGTCGAATTGATACTGCCACCAAACAATAGTACTAACCAGAGCAGCATACGCTAAGTCAGTCCTATAGGGTTGCCAAAGTGCTTAAATTTGCATGAGTATGAGTCGGATATGAGTGATAGTAAAGAATTGAATAGTAGTCCTGTGAGTAGCAGTCTTGATAATCAAACAGTGACTGCAATGAATGAGCCAGTTTCGCCTCTTAATATGCGACTGACTATGCAAAACCTAGGTAAGCGCTATGGCAAGCGTTGGGTGGTCAAAGATGTCTCATTCTCTGTTGAGCAAGGACAAGTCGTTGGGCTGTTAGGGCCTAATGGTGCGGGTAAAACGACCAGCTTTTATATGGTAGTTGGTCTGGTGAATATGGATAAGGGCCGTGTGACGTTAGGCAAAATGGATTTATCTAAGTATGCCATGCATGAGCGTGCCCGTGCTGGCATTGGCTATTTGCCGCAAGAGGCTTCTATCTTTCGTAAGCTGTCTATTGAAGATAATATCTTGGCTATTTTGCAGACTCGTAAGGCATTGACGGCCGCTGAGCAGCGCCAAGAGCTAGAAAAGCTCATTGGTGAGTTCAATCTAGGACATGTACGCAAGTCCTTAGGAATGAGTGTTTCTGGGGGTGAACGCCGCCG
>JARIEH010000081.1 GCA_029256865.1 Psychrobacter sp. | reverse complement strand
TATCAATTTATATTGGCGAATGTTCAATATCCTTTTATCTTTCAAAAAATTAAACGGGCCATTTATGCATACTAATTCTAAAGATCATACCAATAGCACTATTATAAATAGTGACATAACAGATAACTTCGATGAGCAAGCTTTGATCGATAACTGGCAGCAGGTTAAACATCAAGTAATGGAAGCTTGTACTCAAGCAGGGGATAGGAAAGTAGGAAGCGTTGATTTACTGGCAGTATCAAAAACCAAGCCTGCTGAGATGATTGCAGCGTTAGCTGAGCAAGGTCAGCGTGATTTTGGCGAAAATTATCTGCAAGAAGCCATTGAAAAGATTAAGGTATTACAAGGACAGCCTAATACCGATCGTATCGTATGGCATTACATCGGTCATATACAGCGTAATAAAACCCGTGATATCGCTGAGCATTTTGACTGGGTACAAACCGTAGAGCGCGATATCATTGCCAAACGTTTACACAGTCAGCGTCCTGATAATCTGACGCCACTCAATGTGTTGGTGCAAGTAAATATTGATAATGAAGACAGCAAATCTGGTTGTCTGCCTGAAGAGTTGCCAGATTTGATAGCGACTATCAAGGGTTATGAGCGTCTGCAGCTACGAGGTCTGATGATTATCCCAGCCAAAGCGGATACAGAGGCTTTTGCTCGAACCAAGCAGCTATTTGAGAAGATTAAGCAAGCGTATCCAGAACTGACATCTTGGGATACGCTGAGCATGGGCATGAGTGCTGATATGACAGATGCGATCGCTAACGGCTCTACGATGGTGCGTGTGGGCACTGCTATATTTGGAGCGCGTAATTAGTCACTGATCGTTGGCGGTTTAGAGTAAAAGGTGTTAGATAATCTCATCGGACTTAGTGACCAGCAGCTGATTGATCTTTAAATGATCAGTGGCAATTATCTCGAAGTGATAGTTGGCATAGTCGATACTGTCGGTCTTTTTGGGTATCTTGCGCAGCATATACATCATAAAGCCGCTTATCGTCTCATAGTTTTGACTACGTGGCAGGTCGACAATCCCCAACGCACGAATGACATCTTCAATAGGCGTCATACCATCCACCAGCCACGAATTATCAGTGCGCTGGACAATAGGCTGATCTTCCAAGGTGACAAGCTCACCCATCACGATACTCATAACGTCTCTTAGAGTGATGACACCCACCACTAAGGCGTATTCATTGACGATGACAGCAAAGTCAGCGCCAGTCGATTTAAAGGTTTCTAATACTTCAAAAAGGGATAAAGTATCTGGGATAAAGAGTGCCGGCTTCAATAATGCTTTGTCTGTTAGGCTGACGTCTTGATGTTCAAGTACTAAAGCCAAAAAGCTACGTGACTCTACATAACCGATGATGTTCTCTAGATCATCCTCTTTACAGACCAAAAATTTATTATGCGGTTGTTTGATCATTACCTCGACCACTTGCTCAGTCGTGGCTTGGGTATCGAAATAAACCACATTCTCGCGTGGATTCATCACTGAAGTGACCGTACGTTCTTGCATCTCAAAAATATTTTCAATCAAGTGATGCTCTTGCTTTTTGAGTACACCTGCTTCTGCACCAGCATCCATCATGGCATAGATATCTTCTGGGGTCATGTCATCTTGGCGTATGGTTGAAATACCAATTATTTTGAATATTAAGTTTGCTGCTCCGTCAAACACCCAAATAATAGGCTTAAAGATAAAAATCAATAGCATCATTGGGCGCACAAGGCGCACAGCGATGGCTTCAGGATTCAGTAGAGCCAAACGTCGAGGCATCAAATCGGCAAGCAGTGAAAATAAACTGGTAATTAACACAAATGATATGATAGATGAGGCCGCTTCGTGATTGATTAACCGTTGTAGGTAGGGACTAATCGCAGACTCACCAACGGCACCGGCTGAGATTGCCACCGCGTTTAAAACGATTTGTACCACGGTGATAAAACTGCCAGGATTGTCCTGCATTTTAAGGACGTCCAGTGCGCGGACATCACCATCTTTTGCCATGATTTGTAGCTTGATTTTGCGGCCAGCTGCAATGGCAATCTCGGCACCAGAGACAAAAGCGCTTAAGGCAAGTAATAAAAGAAGGTAGATACTAGCAGTTAGCAGACTCATGAAATACTCGGATAAAAACAGATAAGATCAATCATCGAGCAGTTGGAATCTGCTTGATAATTAGAAAGGCAGAGAATAAAAAAGCTGGGCAGACACCCAGCTGATGATAAAATA
>JARIEH010000264.1 GCA_029256865.1 Psychrobacter sp. | reverse complement strand
TCATTGGACTGGCTGAGCTGGTATTGGCAAACTCATCAATGACACTTGGTACAATCGCTTTATCGGCGTCGCGTCCAACAACGGTTCGCAAGATCAAATCAAGCATATTGGCATTGGCTTGATGTAACCACATCATTTTGACGTCTACAGGCGCTATGTCATTTTCTTTTAAATGCTCAAGAATGATCTCAGATACTTTGGGACAGACTTCACGGAATACTTTACGACCATTTTGTAAAAACAGCTTGTCGGTTACTGGCTCTTTGATATCAGGATACATTTGCGTTTGTGCCGCCAAAAACTCCGAGCGATCCATAAAGCCATATTCGTTTTTGATATTGGTTGAGAATTGGGTAAATAATTTTGCGTTCAAAATCTCATAGCCTTTAGGCGTGTCCAAATCCTCAACGATACAAGCGGTCGCCACGTCACCAAAAATAAAATGGCTGTCACGGTTACGCCAGTTCAGATGCGCGGAGGTAATCTCAACGTTGACCACAGCGACACGCTTGGCAAGACCAGAAACGATAGAACCATGCGCTTGTGATAGACCAAAAGTAGCGGCACTACAGGCAACGTTCATGTCATAGGCAAAACCACCAACCATACCGATTTCATTTTGAATCTCGATAGAGACAGCAGGATAAGTACGTTGGAAGTTCGAACAGGCAAGGATAATACCGTCTAAATCATTGGCTTCAAGACCCGCATCAGCAAGCGCATCCTTCAGCGCAGCGGCGCCCATTTCTGCCATCACAGACAGCTCTTCGCCTAAATTACGGTAAGCAATGACGGGAGCCATGATTTCAGGATTTAGAATGCCGTCTTTTTCCATCACATAGCGCGACTTAATGCCAGATACTTTTTCGATAAATGCTGCCGAGGAGTGCTCAAGCGCAGTGACAGTCTCTGCTGCTATCTCGTCAGCATGCTGTTCATTATAGTTATCAACATACTGGTTGAATGATTCAACCAGCTCTTCGTTGCTAATGCTATAGGGGGGGATATACAGGCCGGTGCCGGTAATACAAGTCGTCATGATAAGCTTCCTTGTCTACTACTGTTGCGCTTAGTGATTAAGCATAAAGGTAAGAAATAGCGGTCGTTTACTTTCGGTGCATAACTGTAAACTTAAAACCAATGCCTTATTATGCCTGAATATAATTATTTTTCTAATAGTTTGTTACAAATAATCAATGTCCTGTCCATAACTTATAATTTTACACCCATTTCGCTTAGCCCTGCCATGATCAATCATCAAAAGACAGCTATGATAGGGCGCGACTGAGTTAAGTTTTCCTTGCTCGCTGTGCGGACGCAGACAAAAGCTACGAAACGTATATTTAAAAAAGAAAGCATACCAGTCACCCTGTATTTATTTTATAGTGGCTTTATTATATATAATAAACCTCGTTTAAGCCTTACCTACTCAATCATCAAACCAACGATCTGGAGACATTGTGACAGGACTTATAAACTGGCTATTCGGGCAATACACCGACTATCCAACCATGTTTATCATACTTGAATTGATTGGTGTAGTCTTTGGCGTCGCTAGTGTCCTGCTTGCCCGCAAACTCAGTGTCTTAGTCTTTCCAGTGGGCATAATCAGTACAGCTATCTTTGTATATTTGCTATGGCAGTGGCAATTATTTGGCGATATGTTTATCAATGCTTATTTTACTATTATGGGATTGTATGGCTGGTACAATTGGACGAAGAATAAAGATGCCACTATAAAGCAAGATAATGATAAAAATAGTGCCAATTCCAATGATATCGATATTGAGCATATCCAAGTCAGCGATATCCCTATAATGGCATTATTATCGACCGCTACCGCTGCTTTTGTGGCGTTGGTGTATTACTTACGTCCAGTGATTAACAACAACTTTAGTTTTGATGGTGCCGTCATGGGACTGCATCTATTTACTTGGGTCGATTATACCGATATGCTCACCACCGCGCTATTTTTAATCGCCATGTGGCTGATGGCAAGTCGCAAAATTGAGCATTGGCTAGTATGGATTGTCGCCGATATCATCTCAGTGCCGCTATACTTTTATAAAGGCTATACTTTTACTGCATTACAGTACGTGGTGCTGACTCTCATTGCAATTTGGGCATATTATGAATGGCAACAATGTTACCGCGTGCAATCTCACGCAGCATACGCCTGACTCCGTCTTTAAGGTGGCGATTTTGGGCGCAGAAAGCACTGGCAAAACTACTTTGTGTCGTGATTTAGCAGTACATTTCGGTAGCCCTTGGGTGTCAGAATATATGCGCACTTATTTGCAGACAAAGTGGGACAACGAACAAGCGACTTGCACTTGGGATGATTTATTGCCCATCGCGCAAGGTCAAATTCAAAGAGAAAATACGTTAGCTGAGCAATCAGCTCAAGCCGTTCAGCCCCATAAAATTATTCAAGATTCTAATGATAAAAGCTTTCTATTTTGTGACACAAGTCTACTTGAGTTGATGGTCTACTCCAATTGGTACTACGGTGACTGCCCTGCTGCGTTGACGCAAGCAGCATTGGCGCATCATTATGATTTAATTTTATTAACCGAAGTTGATACGCCTTGGATTGCTGATGATCTACGTGATAGCCCACACCAACGTGAGGAAATAAGTGCCTATTTTGAAAGTCAGCTAAAGATTCATGGCAAAAAATTTAGGCGTATTG
>JARIEH010000108.1 GCA_029256865.1 Psychrobacter sp. | reverse complement strand
GACAATAAGGCGGTAACCTCTTCGTAGCGGTCTACCATCTGGTCTAAGCGTAAGCGCAAGGATTCTTTCATAAAAGGGCTTTTATCTGAATGAGGAAAATAAGACCGAGATTATAGCAAATTTTTAGGGGTAAATTAAAACCAGTGCGTAATCTTCACGCTTATATGAGCATACATCTCTCAATATCCTTTAAATACACTCTAAGCTTGATAGATTTTAAATGACAACTGACTCTCAACTGAGTGAGGCTGTGGTTTGATATGAATGAGAATTGGGCGAAATATCATAAAAAATAGCCAAGATTTCTCTTGGCTATTTTTATAATGACATTAGAGTGCGCTTTGGTTAAATATTAAACCTTACGTACCAACACTGAACCAATCGAGTAACCAGCACCGAATGAACATATTACGCCCAAGTCACCAGATTTCAGCTCATCTTTATAACGATGGAAAACAATCATGGGGCTGGCAGAGCTGGTATTGGCAAATTCAGCAATGACGCTTGGCACGATGGCTTTATCTGCCTCTTTACCCATGACCGTACGCAAGATTAGATCGAGCATATTGGCATTGGCTTGATGTAGCCACATCATTTTGACGTCTGCAGGCGCTATGTCATTTTCTTTTAAATGCTCAAGAATGATCTCAGATACTTTGGGGCAGACTTCACGGAATACTTTACGACCATTTTGTAAAAACAGCTTGTCGGTCACTGGCTCTTTGATATCAGGGTACATTTGCGTTTGTGCCGCCAAAAACTCCGAGCGATCCATAAAGCCATATTCGTTTTTGATATTGGTTGAGAATTCAGTAAACAGCTTACAGTTTACGATCTCATAGCCTTTAGGCGTATCTAGCTCTTCTACGATACAAGCCGTTGCGACATCACCAAAGATGAAATGGCTGTCACGATTACGCCAGTTTAGATGCGCTGACGTGATTTCGACGTTGACAACAGCGACACGTTTGGCAAGACCAGAGACGATTGAGCCATGTGCTTGTGATAGACCAAAAGTAGCCGCACTACAGGCAACGTTCATGTCATAGGCAAAACCACCAACCATACCGATTTCATTCTGAATCTCGATAGAGACGGCAGGATAAGTACGCTGGAAGTTCGAACAGGCAAGAATAATACCGTCTAAGTCGTTGGCTTCAAGACCGGCATCAGCAAGCGCGTCTTTCAGCGCAGCAGCACCCATCTCGGCCATGACAGACAGCTCTTCACCCAGATTACGATAGGCAATGACTGGCGCCATGATTTCAGGATTTAGGATGCCGTCTTTTTCCATCACGTAGCGCGATTTAATGCCAGATACTTTTTCGATAAATGCCGCTGAGGAATGCTCAAGTGCAGTCACCGTCTCTGCTGCTATCTCGTCAGCATGCTGTTCGTTATAATTATCAACATATTGGTTGAATGATTCCACCAGCTCTTCATTGCTGATGCTATAAGGGGGGATGTACAGGCCTGTGCCGGTAATACAAGTCGTCATGATAAGCTTCCTTGTCTACTACTGTTGCGCTTAGTAATTAAGCATAAAAGGTAAGAAGTAAGTGTCGTTTACTTTCGGTGCATAACTGTAAACTTAAAAACAATGCCTTATTATGCCTGAATATAATTATTTTTCTAATAGTTTGTTACAAATAATCAATGTCCTGTCCATAACTTATAATTTCACACCCATTTCGCTTAGCCCTGCCATGATCAATCATCAATAAACGAAAGACAGCTATGATAAGGCACGACTGGGTTAAGTTTTCCTTGTTCGCTGTGCGGACGCAGACAAAAGCTACGAAACCTATATTTAAAAAAAGAAAGCGTTCCAGTCACCCTGTATTTATTTTATAGTGGCTTTATTATATATAATAAGCCTAATTTAAGCCTTACCTACTACCAATCATCAAACCAACGATCTGGAGACATTGTGACAGGACTTATAAACTGGCTATTTGGGCAATACACCGACTATCCAACCCTATTTATCATACTTGAATTGATTGGTGTAGTCTTTGGCGTCACTAGTGTCCTGCTTGCCCGCAAACTCAGTGTCTTAGTCTTTCCTGTTGGCATAATCAGTACAGCTATCTTTGTATATTTGCTGTGGCAGTGGCAACTGTTTGGCGACATGTTTATCAATGCTTATTTTACTATTATGGGCTTGTATGGCTGGTACAATTGGACGAAGAATAAAGGTGCTACTGTAGAGCACGAGCAACAGAATGATAAAAATAGTGCTAATTCCAATGATATCGATATTGAGCATATCCAAGTCAGCGATATCCCTATAATGGCATTATTATCGACCGCTACCGCTGCTTTTGTGGCACTGGTATATTACTTACGTCCAGTGATTAATAATGGTTTTAGCTTTGAGGGTGCGGTACTCGGTTTGCACTTATTTACTTGGGTCGATTATACCGATATGCTTACCACCGCGCTATTTTTAATCGCCATGTGGCTGATGGCAAGTCGCAAAATTGAGCATTGGCTAGTATGGATTGTCGCCGATATCATCTCAGTGCCGTTATATTTTTATAAAGGCTATACTTTTACCGCATTACAGTACGTGGTGCTGACTCTCATTGCAATTTGGGCATATTATGAATGGCAACAACGTTACCGCGTACAATCTCACGCAGCATACGCCTGACTCCGTCTTTAAGGTGGCGATTTTGGGCGCAGAAAGCACTGGCAAAACTACTTTGTGTCGTGATTTAGCCGCACATTTCGGTAGCCCTTGGGTACCAGAATATATGCGCACTTATTTGCAGGCAAAGTGGGACAATGAACAAGCGACTTGCACTTGGGAGGACTTATTGCCCATCGCCCATGGTCAAATCCAACGAGAGAATAAGTTAGCTGAGCAATCAGCACAAGCCGTTCAGCCTCATAAAATTATTCAAGATTCTAATGATAAAAGCTTTCTATTTTGTGACACCAGTCTATTTGAGTTGATGGTCTACTCCAATTGGTACTACGGTGACTGCCCTACTGCATTGACGCAAGCAGCATTGGCGCATCATTATGATTTAATATTATTAACCGAAGTTGATACGCCTTGGATTGCTGATGATCTACGTGATAGCCCACACCAACGTGAGGAAATAAGTGCCTATTTTGAAAGTCAGCTAAAGATTCATGGCAAAAAATTTAGGCGTATTG
>JARIEH010000257.1 GCA_029256865.1 Psychrobacter sp. | reverse complement strand
TATAATACCAATCCCTAGTATCAACGAGTAGTATCGTTAAATTGTGCAGTGGGTATATAATCGCAGATTACTCAGTTAATGGTAAGAGGTCACGACGTCATTGTATGTAAGCATATGCTTACACTGATTATTCTACCTGTTGCGATTATCTCTCTACTGTGAGCGCTTCTTTAGGGCTAACACTGATATCTGCATCCGCACTAAGCATTAAATAAGCCGCCTCCTTTACAAAAACCTCATCTTCTGGTAGCTGCGGACGCTCATTCGACTTCATCTGGCTACGTTCTTCGAACTTTGCATCCATCGCAGCTTGATAAGTGTCCCAGTCTGAATACGGACGTTCACCAGTGGCTATTAACCGCTTATTTTCCGCCTCTAATGTACGCTGTTCAATGAGTTTCATCTTTGCACGGCGACTGTTGATATCAAGATTAATGGGCTTTTTGCTGTCTTCCATATCACGAATATGATTGAGTGTGGATAAGTATATAAACTGTGGGTTCTGCTCTTGGCGAATTTTAGATTGCTGATTCAAGGTCGCTAGCGTATTTGAGCTAAATTTAGCCTCAGGTTTATAGGCAGCTGTTTTGATCGTATCCCAAGGTAGGGCTTTTTTCTGTGCACGCTCACCAAAAGTAGCATCATCATAGATATTCACCAGCTCTACATCAGGGACCACCCCTTTATTTTGGGTGCTGCCACCGGTGATGCGGTAAAACTTACGCTGAGTCAAAGTGGCAGATCCTAACGCTAGATTATCGAGCTGAATCTGTGCTGAGCCTTTACCAGTCGTGGTACTACCAACCACCAATCCTCGGCCATAGTCTTGAATCGCCGCAGCAAATATCTCGCTGGCTGAGGCAGAGGCTAAGTTGGTCAGGACGACTACTTTGCCATCATATAACTGCTTGCCACCATCTTCATCACTATAAACTTGAATATTACCGCGATTATCACGAATCTGTACTAATGGCCCACTTTTAATAAACAACCCAAGCATTTTGGCCACTTCATCTAACGAGCCACCAGGATTATTGCGCAGATCAACCACCAAACCATCGATGTTTTGTTTATTAAGCTCTTTTAGAGCACGTTCAGTATCAACGCTGACGCTACGATAATCTTCACCACTGCGGCGCGCACGATAATTCAGATAAAAACTGGGTATCTCAAGCACACCGATACGCTTTGGCGTGGTGTCAATATTGGGTCGTTGTACTTCTATAGTACGGTGAGTGACCCCCGATTCTTCTTGCTCAATGATGTCGCGGACGACAGTAATCGTACGAGCACTTGCTTCTGGTGCATTAGGCTGACGTAGCCTCAAAGTGACTGTAGTTCCACGTTTTCCGCGTATCAGGCCGACAATCTCGCGCGTTGACCAACCGACCACATCAGTCATATTTTTACCGTCTTTGGCAATACCTATAATCAAATCATTAGGCTTTATCTGACCCGTTTTTGCTGCAGGGCCACCATCGACTAAGGTGACAATGCGGGTATAGTCTGGATTTTTGCGATCTGGACGGATAGAGACTCCAATCCCTTCTAGCTGTAAGCTTGACTGTATTTGCAGTTCAGTCGCTTGAATCGGTGCATAGTAATTGCTATGCGGATCATAAGTCAGCATGGCAGTATTGAGTACCGTTTCCATGATCTCGTCGTCTTTTAAACGTTTCATCTGTCCTTGCTGCCGTGACAAACGATTGAGCAATATCTCACTTGGCGTGCGCTTATCATCACGTACGAGGTCTTGACCAAGCGTGATGTCAGGATTGTCTAAAAATATTTTTTCTTTACCTTTTTCACTTTCTTGACCTAAAGTGATGCTCATCAACTGAAACTTAAGCTGACGTTCCCAATAATCGCGCTGGGATTTTTTTGTTTTTAGGTGACCAATGTTCTCACGATCTAAAATAATGGTCTGATCGCTTGTCAGATCTAGGTCTGTTTTGAGCATTCTTGTGGACATCTCAAAATATTCGTTTGAGCGTTTACGATAACGCTCAAAAATCTCTACTCCAGCAGATAAGTCTCCACGCTTCAGTCGATTTCCAAAGTCGCTAGCATACTTTTCTTTAAACTCATCAACATCCGACTGCAAAAACAAAGTATGGTTTGGGTCTAGGTTATCAATATACATTGAGAGGATTTCACTACCCATCTCGGTATCCAATGGTTGATTCAGATAGTGACTGCGATCCAATAAGGCTGCTACTTGGCGTGTTGTCAGCTTTTGCTCAGGTGTCTGAGTGAAACCTTCTGTGTCCGTATTTGCCACCGCTGCGCTATAGCTCTGGCTCAAGATAACGCCCGCCACGCCAATTGACGCCACACTAAGTAACCACTGTGCTGGTTGTTTTTTCATCATATATACCTAATTGTCTTAAGTTGTAAAATACCTAAAATTTATTTTGTTATGATCAATCATTACATAAACCATATCTGATTCTATTATAATTCGTGTCTATTTAGTATGTGTCTCATTACTATACGGCTCAGCTCATGCTTATATCATTTAGGTGACTGTTAGCTAATTAAAAAGCAGTCAATATTATCACGGGGGTCAGCCTGCCACTGTCTCAAACTGTATAAGCAATCTTACACGCTACGTCTCTACATACCAAACTTTCTCTCAGATTTATTCTGACTAAATACGCTGCTTATCTTCTACCAACTAACTCATCACTACTATCAGTGAACAAACCATAATCAAAATATCAAACCACCCTAAATTGTCGTTAGGATAAAATAGGCCTGATAACGAATAACTGGCATAATATACCGATTATTCAAAATGAATAACATAAATTCATCGTATAACAGTGCAGAGCACTCTAAGGATACCATCATGTACGGCGTATTAATGATTGATATCGACAGCACAGCATTGACTGCTGAAGATGTCAGCTTAATCAAACAGGCTCAAGTTGGCGGCGTGATACTATTCGCTCGTAATGTCGAAAACGCAGCACAAGTGCGCAAGCTCTGTGATGATATCCGTTATCACAATCCTGATATTTTAATCGGTGTCGATCAAGAAGGTGGCCGCGTCGCACGTTTGCGCGAAGGGTTTACCAAACTTCCCGCGATGGGCAAGCTTGGAGAGTTGTTCGACCGTGATCCCATCCAAGCATTAAGCTGCGCTTATGATTGTGGTTATTTGATGGCCTCAGAAGTACTGGCGGTCGGTATTGATTTAAGCTTTGCACCGGTACTTGATAGAGACGGCATCAGTCAAGTGATTGGGGATCGTAGCTTTCATGAAGACCCTCAAATCATCGTCGCGCTAGCCACCCAATTCATGCGGGGCATGAGAGCAGCAGGAATGGCGACCACTGGTAAGCACTTCCCTGGACACGGTGCAATCGCGCCTGACTCTCATGTGGCAGAAGCCATTGATAATCGTAGCCTTGATGAGATTCTAGCCAGTGATATGCAGCCGTTTGCTCAAACGTTACCATGGCTCGACGCCTTAATGCCAGCCCACGTGATATTCTCACAAGTGGATAATAAGCCAGCAGGATTTTCTAAAATTTGGTTAAAAGACATCATTCGCGATACGCTTAAATTTGAGGGTGTCTTGTTCTCTGACGATTTATCGATGGCAGGAGCGCAAGCAGCAGGTGATGTCAGCGCCCGGGTTAAAGCCGCTATCGAAGCAGGCTGTGATATCGCGCTGGTATGTAATGATCGTATTGCGGCGCACGAAGCAGCTGAAGCAGCGCAAGAGCTGCCCTACCCTAATCAAAACCGAATCAAGACCATGTGCGGACAGATTCCCTCATGGCAAGGTGATCTTACCTCTACCTGCCAGCAGTTTGAGTATTGGCAGCAAGCCAAAGACACTGTTACCCAAACATTTTTTGGCGCTGAGGCTGATGACTATGATTTTGACCGTCCTCTAAATTTTGACAAAAATAATAATCACATAGACCCTACAGCTTATAAGTAACCATTTAGGAAACAAAAAGACACTCATAATAGTGCTACCGACTCGTAGGGTATAATCTTCGAACAATAAAAAGCCGCCTCTTCAAGAGGCGGCTTTTTTAGTGCTCACTGGTTCGTAAAAACAGCTTAAACAAAATAGTGATTAGTTTTTAGGGTCTAATACTGTGCCACGACTTGGATCGTCACTGTCTGGCAACAAGTCATCATTATCGCTATCTAGCGGATTTAAGTCTGGATCAAGCGCATTGTTGCTGATAATCATGCCATCATTCGCATTGGTCGTTTCATCGTTTACAATAAATTCAATGCGACGGTTACGGAATCGACCCTGATCGGTTGAGTTATCCGCGA
>JARIEH010000304.1 GCA_029256865.1 Psychrobacter sp. | reverse complement strand
AAGGTCGCGCAAATCATCGTGCTGCGCGAGCCTCTCATGGCGCTGAGCAGGGGCGAGTGGCAGCTGATAGCACTACTCAGTGTACTGTCCATCGGGGTGTTATTAATAGGTATTCGCCTACGTCGTTACTTACCACAAGCGCGATTTCGTCAGCTTATCCTAGTTATATTGATAGGGCTTGGACTACGGGTAGGCTGGCAAGGGATTACAGAATTTTTATAAGAGAAATTATTTATCAGATGAGCGTAACAATATGGTTAACGATTCAATAAGTTCAGTACTAGGGTGGCGACGACACTGATCACTATCATGGTGACGATCGGGAAGTAAACACGGGTATTGCCTGATTTGTATTTAATATCGCCTGGCAGATTACCTATCCACGAAAACGCGCTTGGAAATACCAGCCAAATGATTCCGATAATCACCAAGATCATGCCAACAATAATCAGTATTTTTGCCATAAAAACCCATACCTCGTTACTTAATACTATCTGGACGATTGATTAAGACGCTACACATTAGCCAAGTTTTTCACCAAAATATAGCTGTTGCGCGAGACGAAAGGTATTGCAGTGCGCTTCAACTACGTCTTCGACATCTTCTGAATAGCCGCCACCCATCACAATAGCCACTGGAATATCAGCCATTTTGGCCTGATGCAAGACATACTCATCACGTGCTTTACAACCCTGTTGTGACAATGCCAGTTTTCCAAGTTTATCAGTGGCCAACACATCGACTGCTGACTGATAAAAAATCATATCTGGCGCAAATTCAGTGATCAAGCGCGGTAAAGTATTTGCCAAGATCTGTAGATACTCTTCATCGCCCGTATCGTTTGCCAGCTCAATATCTAGGTCTGATGCCTGCTTACGAAATGGGTAGTTTTTTGCTCCATGCATACTAAAGACAAAAACTCGTGATTCATCCGCCATGATACTGGCATTGCCATTGCCTTGATGCACGTCTAAATCGACGATTAAAATCCTTTGTGCCTGTCCGCGATTTAATAATAAATTGCTGGCGATACAGACGTCATTAAACACACAAAACCCCTCTCCATGATTGGCAAAGGCATGATGTGTACCACCAGCGACATTCATTGCGACACCATGCTTTTGAGCATACAATGCACACTCATAGGTGGCATGAGCAATATAGCGGCCGCGCTCGACCAAAGTCGGCGTCATCTCAAACCCAATCGCTCGGGCTTCTTTTCGGGTTAAGGTTTGAGTTTTTAGCTTGTGCCAGTACTCTTCAGTATGGGTGGTCAAAATCTCCTCTTCTCTCAAACGCTGGGGCGCAAAAAAGTTATCCGTAGTGATTGTCCCTTCGGCCAACAAGCGCTCAGGAATCAGGGTGTATTTTTGCATGGGGAAGCGATGCTTTTCGGGCACGGAATAACGAAAAACGTCAGAGTAGGCAATTTTTAGCATAGTTTTATGTGATGGACTGCTTGGTTGATGAATGAAGGGAAAAGTGAGGAATAATAAGTATGTATGTATGATTACTATCTTATTGCACAAGTGACATCATTGCACATATTGCGTCGGCAAAAAGAAAGTTCGATCATCCTCTTGCTGACGTAGTTCACTCAGTAAGGTCGCCATGTCTTCGCTAGGCTCTTGAGTATTCATTAAGTCGCTAAATAACTCATGACTCACGGTGGTCATCGCAATTACCGTTTGTAGTAAGTGCTCAATAATAGGATCGTCAAGACCAATAGCGTCGACATCGATGGCATTTTTATAGCGAATCTCACCATCGTTGATATCCATCTCTAAATTACCAATCAGCATGTCATAGTTGATTTGGGTAATCAGTAGCATGGCAGCGCTTTGATGGCTCTCTGGTATTAAAAATGGTAAAATACCATAGACCGCGAGCAAGTTATTACTCTCTTGTACCCGAAACAGATAACCACAATCGATCTGCTTATTACGCATTCGTAGCGATAGATGGTGCGACTGCTGGGTATCGTTTTTTCTTGGCGGATAGTAGGTATAGTGCCACTGCTTATGGCTTAAGAACTCTTTTAGCCGATCAACGATGGGTGTGTCGTTGTTGTTTTTAGGCTCTGTATTGCTAGCCAACGTAGGCGCTTGTGGGCTTTCTTTATTTTTTGCAGTCGTTCTTTTGTCTACAACTTTCTCATTTATGCTTTTTTTCTCTACACCATGAGTCTCTGCAGGCAGGCTATCATCGTTAACCTCTGTGGTTGATGCATGCTGATACCTGTCCCTCGACTCTGCTACAGACAGCGCTGCTGAGGCAGTCAGTAGCTGTTTTATTTTTTGCCATAAGCTGAATTTATTGCTGTGACTCATAGGTATGATACTAACGATTGATAAAATTAAGATGAAGGCAGTCGATTATGGCGTATTGAATATCAGACTGTCTTTAACACTTGGCTGCGTATAAAAAGCCTGTAGCATCTCTTTAATATGTGTTGTAAACCAGCTACTTTCAAGGGCATCATCGACAATAGGCATCAGAGCAGTGCTTAATTGTGTCATTGCAGACTCATCAATATTCAGGCTGGTCGCCAATACTGCGATAGAATCAGACTGATGGTTACTGTACCAAGTATCCACTGCGGCTGAAACCAAACCATGCAAGTAAGGCGAGAGTCGCAAGCGGTTATAGCTTTGTTGCAAACTGGTTTCGAGATGATCAATACTACTGTGTTCAGGATCATTACGTAAATAATCTTGCAGACGACTGATTGGTTGATCTTTGATACGAATCCAACCCGTTACCAGCAGGCGAGTGACTTCTTCATTCGATAGATGCTCTTGAGCGTTAGCTTCTGCTCGCCGAGCCAAATCTTTAATATTGCGATGCAAATACATTTGCAGTTTTTCATCAAGATTTCTATTGGTCGCTTTTTCAAAGGAGCTGCGACCAAGTTTCATCAGTTTACCGACACCACCCGCTTTGTCTAAGGTGGTTTCCATGAAGTCATTGATGGCGTGATAAAGCGTTTGGGTCAGCAAATCAGCGAAAGTATTATTACCAATCAGCGTACTAATTAAAATGTTACGTTGCTGCTTATGATTGCCAACATAAGTGGCCAAAGTCTCAACTTGGGTGTCATCGATCAGATCAGACAGGGGTACGTTATTATTGGCTGGGTGGTAGATCAGCGTATGCAAGATATCGCGAATATCAGTGCGCATGACATCGCTCATCGGTTGGGTAAGTAGCCAATCGTTAATAAGAGGTTTTAAGTCGTCTGCGCTTAGATATTTACTCAAGGGTTGCTCGCCTAGCCATTGCCAAGCCTCTATCGTTAGTGGCTGCGCTTGCTCGCCTAACCACTGCTGTATAAAAGCAACTTGAGCATTGACTAAGCTGTCTATGGTTATAGTGGCGCTGGCTTGGTTATCAGCAGCGTCAGTCGCGTGTAAGGCTAAACGTTGGGTATGTTTTTCAGTTTGCATAGGTTTTGAGGTCATAGTAATCGACAATTTGTTATACTGTGTGGTTGTAGTGAGCATAGGGTATTATGCCATGAACGCCGTTAGGGTTTGTGGTGAATATTTATTGCCGCTTGATAAATAATAAGAGGTTTTGATGACGGCACTGCATTCACCCTTACTTACCTTTGATGAGCTGAC
>JARIEH010000226.1 GCA_029256865.1 Psychrobacter sp. | reverse complement strand
CCTAATCGCCTTACAAAGGTGGCACAGATATCTTGTTTGAAGATGGCAATTAGGTGGATACTAGTTAAACTGCTGTGAAAGTGATATACCGGTTGGTAATTTGGGGCAAGGCAAGGTAGATAGAGACTAAAAGTACTGCCCTTGCCAATAGTACTGTCGAGATCAATAAAACCCCCTAATAATTGTGCGAAGCTATTAGATATTGCTAGACCCAGCCCTGTACCCCCATAATCTTGGCTTATTTTTATATTGGCTTGATTAAAGTAAGAAAATAGCTTGTGCTGATCACACTCTGCGATACCGATTCCAGTATCTTTAACACTAAAGCGAATCCATTGATGCTGCGTGCTTATCTTAGAGGGTTTATTTGAGGCATTATTAGCAGCTATCAACTTTTTTGCCTGCGTCTTATTCATTAAGGCAGGCTTTTCTGTCCTCGTATTTATACGCGTTATCTGCTCATGGTTAGCAATAGGCTCTACAATCAACGCCACATAGCCTGACGAGGTGAATTTAACGGCATTATCCAATAGGTTGAGCAGGATTTGCCGCAGCCGATTACTATCAGTATCGATATAGCGTGGACAGTCAGGTGCAAAAAAGTACATGAGACTAATCTCTTGTCGCTGTGCGCTACCGATCATCAAATCACTAATATGCTGACCAATTTTGAAGATGTCAGTAGATTCAGCGACAATATCTGCCTTGTTGGCTTTTATTTTTGCTATATCGAGCATGTCGTTGAGCATTGCCAACATGGAGTGACTAGACTGGATCAGGGTAGCCAGCACCTCTTTTTGTTTGGAAGGCAGCTGTTGTCTATCTATCAGATCTAATGTGCCGATAATGGCATTTAGCGGTGTGCGTAGCTCATGACCCAGAATAGATCTCAGCTTATTAAACTCCTTGATTTGCATCTGTAATTGTTGGTTCTTTATTTCCAAATTATGAGCTTGACTGACAAGTTGATCTACATTATTTAGTATCGCGGTAAACCCATGCACTTGCCCATGCTCTCCAAACCATGGCGTAATATGCAGCTGATAGGCCTGTTTATCTTCTAACCCATAAACCAGCAATGTACGAGTGACACGCTGCGTTGACAATTTTTGTAATAATTGCTGCGTTGCTTTATCACTACCAGTGACAAAATCCGTTAAGTTATAGTTAACGCCGCGCTGAAAGGGGGTCGTAAAAACTTGCTCAAAGCGCTGATTAAAAAAACTAATTTGGTTTTGATACATAATCATTAGCATCGGTACTGGTGCCTGATCTACCAAACGTTCTAACCGATGAGTCAGCGTTTTTATACGTCGATGATGGTTGTGAAGTTGATAATGAACACGGCTCAGAGCATGACCCAAGCGTAAAAACTCAAGCGTAGTGCTGGTCTTTAATAGTAGGGGGGGAGTATAGGATTCTTTAGCGGTGTCTGTGAGTGTCTCTGTATATTCTAATAAGAGTTGCCAGCTGCTATTACGTCTGAATAAATAAAGTAACACGATAATAAACAGTATGATCGCTGCCATCAGTGGTAACCAGTATTGATAAGAAACCCAATGGATGTTGAAAGGCTGATGGCGCAATATCACATAAAGCTGATGGCCTGTTTCAAGCGTGATACTTCCGGTTAAAGTACTGTTATTTATGACGTATGAGCTATTATCCCTGCTTGGTAATGAGCTGGTAGTCGGGAAGGTAATGGTAGTAAAACTGCGCTCTAAAGGTCTGGTTCGGCGATGAACATAGGTCTGACCTGAAGGCGTCATAAAAATCAGCTGATAGCTAAGATCCTGAAACAGCGGGCCAGTTAAGAGGTTTTCAATATCTGGATTGGTTGGAACCACAAACTCAGAAAATTCATATTTTAAGGTGCTAAAAGCAATCTGGCTGTATCTTTGACTGTCGTTTTTAAGTGTCAAATACAGCATGGCATAATATAAAGCCAACATAATCAGTAGCGTCAACATATAGAAAAGAAGTAAGCGTTTTAATGACTGAAACTGTTGCATGTAGATGAGCCTATGCCTGCACGTCGGTGGAGTGCGGTGCTACCATAAGATATATAATCTAAAGTAGTTAAAACACTTTAAAAATAAGATACTAATGTGTTGCGTCTGTTATAACATCGCAATGTGCCTGCGGGCAGCATATAAGAGATTTCACTATCATAAGTAGTCCATGACTATCAGAATATCGACTTTACTTTTTATCGACAACCTCCTGATGTTACTAATTTTTATGAGTTTGATGATGGGCTTTAGAGTGAGTGATTTCTAAATATCTAGACTAAATATTTTAAGTAGATAAAGTGAGGACTTTATCATAACAAATTTTACCCATTATGGTTCTACTCGAACCTCAAACGCTATATAGCTATTTAGAATAACATGCAATTATCGTGCCTTTATTTGGCTATTATTTTTAATTGACAATTCTTAAAATGGGTACTTATAAATGCTCATCATGCAACAAGTATTGCTTGCTATCTGAATAATTATTTATTTATCTATGTTGCCCACTCTGGTGTTTAGTCTGTATGACAGTCATGGCGCAATGTCTTAAACTCACCTATAATGTGACAGTTAATACTCTAACCACTTAGAATGGTGCTATGACCACAATTGCTTCTACATTCGATAATGTTGTTTCTGCTCACTCTACTCAAGATGCTGTTAAGGTAAGATCAGCGAGCGAGCGCCTGCGTGTTATATTTGCAGGGACACCTAAGTTTGCAGCCTCTAGTCTTCAATCCTTGATTGATCAGCAACAGCAGCTTAATATAAACATTGTAGCAGTATATACGCAGCCTGATCGTAAATCAGGTCGCGGTCAAAAGCTATCGGCGTCAGCCGTCAAGCAAGTGGCGCTCACTCATCATATTCCCGTCGAGCAGCCTGCCACCTTTAGGAAGTCCAGTGAAGCAGGGTTGGCAGCGCGACAAACATTAGCAGCCTATCAGCCTGATGTGATGATTGTCGCTGCCTATGGGCTTATCTTACCTGTTGGTGTGTTGACGACACCCACCTATGGTTGCCTAAATATTCATGCCTCTTTATTACCACGTTGGCGTGGTGCCGCACCGATTCATCGTGCGTTGCTGGCTGGAGATAGCGAGACGGGTATCACCATTATGCAGATGGATAAAGGCTTGGATACTGGTGATATGTTATATAAAACAAGCTGTCACATCACTGATGAGGATACGGCAGCGAGTCTGCATGATAAGTTGGCTGCTCTAGGGGCATCTGCTATCAGCTCTGTCCTCCGAGACTTACCTAGCTATCAAGAAAAAGCAGTTGCACAAGATGAGAGTAAAGCTAACTACGCAGAAAAGCTGGTAAAAACCGAAGGTGAAATTGACTGGACGCAGTCTGCTACCACAATTGAGCGTCAGATTCGTGGTTTGACCCCTTGGCCTGGGGCGTATACTTTTTTGAATGGTGTCCGTATAAAGATACTAGAAAGTTTGCCTGTTAATTCGTCGCAGACAACCTCAGAA